>JASHRZ010000133.1 GCA_030037055.1 Alphaproteobacteria bacterium | reverse complement strand
CTCTTTCGGCGGCAGATTGTCGACGGCACGGCCGGCGAATTTGACGCCACCGAGATCCTTGGCCGCCGGCTCATCGCCGCCGCCGCCGGCGGCGATGAGCCGGCGCGCCTCGGCGAGCTCGCGCTCGAGCCGCTTGCGCTCCTCGAGGAGGCCCAGCACGCGCGCCGGCAGCTCGCCGCGCGTCGCCCGCAGCGCGTCCGCCGTCTGGCGCAGCAGCTCCTCCTCCTGCTCGACATACTGCTCCGCGCAGGCGCCGGTGAGCGCTTCGATGCGGCGCACGCCGGCGGCGACCGCGCTTTCCGAGACGATCTTGAAGAAGCCGATATCGCCCGTGCGCCGCACATGCGTGCCGCCGCACAGCTCGACCGAGAAGGCTACCGCCGCCTGGCCGGGCCCGGCGCGCTCCTCGCCCATGGCGACGACGCGCACCTCCTCGCCGTATTTCTCACCGAAGAGCGCCAGCGCGCCGGCTTCGACCGCGCTCTCCGGCGTCATCAGCCGCGTCGATACCTCGCCGTTCTGGCGGATGCGCGCGTTCACCTCGGCCTCGATGGCGCGGAGATCCTCGGGCGAGAGCGCGCGCGGATGGCTGAAATCGAAGCGCAGCCGGTCGGGCGCCACCAGCGAGCCTTTCTGCGTGACATGCTGCCCGAGCCGCCGGCGCAGCGCCTGGTGCAGCAGATGCGTCACCGAATGATTGGCGCGCAGCGCCGTGCGCCGCGTCTCGTCGATCCGAAGCTCGACGAAATCGCCGGGCTTCAGCACGCCATGCGCCATCCTGCCGAAATGGACGAAAAGCTCGCCCGCCCGCTTCTGCGTGTCGGCGACGGCGAATTCGCCGCCTTGCGCCGAGAAGATCGCGCCGGTGTCGCCGACCTGGCCGCCGGATTCGGCATAGAACGGCGTCTGGTTGACGAGGATCGCCGCCTCCTGCCCGGCCCTGGCCTCGGCCGCCGGCTTGCCGTCGACGAGGATGGCGGTGATCTTGCCTTGGGCGACCGGGGTGTCGTAGCCGAGGAACTCGGTGGCGCCGAGCTCTTCGCTGAGACCGAGCCACACCCGCTCGGTGGCCGCCTCGCCCGACCCCACCCAGTGCTTACGCGCCTCGGCGCGCTGGCGCTCCATCGCCGCAGCGAAGCCGGCGACCGCCACCCGGCGGCCTTGCCCGCGCAACACGTCCTGCGTCAGGTCCAAGGGAAAGCCGTAGGTGTCGTAGAGCTTGAAGGCGACCTCGCCGGGCAATGCCTCGCCCGCGCCGAGCTTCGCCGTCTCCTCTTCCAGCAGCCTCAGCCCGCGTTCGAGCGTCTGCTTGAAGCCGGTCTCCTCGAGCTTCAGCGTCTCGGTAATGAGCGGCTCGGCGCGCGCGAGTTCGGGGAAGGCGGCGCCCATCTGGCGCACCAGCGCCGGCACCAGCCGCCACATCAGCGGCGCCTCGCAGCCGAGAATATGCGCATGGCGCATGGCGCGGCGCATGATCCGGCGCAGCACGTAGCCCCGTCCGTCCTTGGCCGGCAGCACGCCGTCGGCGATGAGGAAGGCGCTGGCGCGCAGATGGTCAGCGATGACGCGGTGCGATACCGCCAGCTTCCCGTCCGGCGGCACGCCCGAGGCCTCGGCCGAGGCGAGGATAAGGGCGCGCATGAGGTCGATGTCGTAATTGTCGTGCTTGCCCTGCAGCACCGCGGCGATGCGCTCGAGCCCCATGCCGGTGTCGATCGACGGGCGCGGCAGCGGCCGGCGCTCGGTCTTGGTCACCTGCTCGTACTGCATGAAGACGAGGTTCCAGATCTCGACGAAGCGGTCGCCCTCGGCATCGGGACTGCCCGGCGGCCCGCCGGGGATGTGCTCGCCATGGTCCCAGAAGATCTCCGAGCACGGCCCGCAAGGGCCGGTATCGCCCATCGCCCAGAAATTGTCGGAAGTCGCGATGCGGATGATGCGGCTTTCCGGCAGGCCGGCGATCCTGGCCCAGAGGCTTGCCGCCTCCTCATCCTCGGCATAGACGGTGACCAGCAGCCGATCCTTGGCGAGGCCGAACTCCTGCGTCACGAGACGCCAGGCGAGCTCGATGGCGCGGTCCTTGAAGTAGTCGCCGAAGGAGAAGTTGCCGAGCATCTCGAAGAAGGTGTGATGGCGTGCGGTATAGCCGACGTTCTCGAGGTCGTTATGCTTGCCGCCGGCGCGCACGCATTTCTGCGAGGTTGCGGCGCGGACATAGTCGGGCTTCTCGGCGCCGGTGAAGACGTTCTTGAACTGCACCATGCCGGCATTGGTGAAGAGCAGCGTCGGGTCGTTGCGCGGCACCAGCGGGCTCGACGGCACGACCTCATGGCCGTGGCGCCGGAAATAGCCCAGGAAGGCGGCGCGGATGTCGTTGGTGGTCTGCATGGCGCTTATTTGGGCCTTCGAGGGGGCGGAGCCAAGCCGGGTGGGCCTGGGGAGGCCCGCTTGTAGCCCGGCGACTCGGACGCTGTCCAGAAGCGGCCGGCTTCATGAAGAGCGCGTTCGGCGCTTGGCAAGACCGCATGACGACGAAGGTATCGAGGACCTGCAGCTCTGCAACCGCCGTACAGCCTTGCGGCAGAGGCGGATGTCCGGTTGGCAGCCTGGAACGGCTTTACCTGCAGGGCGCGGGCGAAGCCGCGCCGTCGAGCGCCGCTCGCGACGCAGCCGGGTCGGCCTTGCGCGAATGCTCGCGCTTGCGCGTACCGAGGTAGTTCACCTGTCTCCGCCCCGGCGCCAAGGTGCGGGCGTTCTTCCCGCGCACGCCGAAGAGGATGAGTTCGGGCGTTGGGGACGCAGAGATAGAGATGAGCCGTCTCGCCGCGATGCCGGCGATGGGAAATCCGGCGATGTCCTCGACGGTCATCGTGCCCTAGCGCGAAAGCCGCCGGTGCTCGGCGCCATCTTTCCGCTGCGATTGGCGAAGCGCCACGGCGGGTCGGCAAGAACGGCGGCAAAGCGGTGATCGCCGATGAAATCCAAGAGATCCGTGGCGGGATCGCGCTTGTCGTCGAACATTCTCTGTCGTCGCCCTCCGGGAAGACGAGAGCCTGTCGCTCCTCGGCAAACTCGCAGAGTTCCCGAGCGGCGCAATCATGATTTGCGCTTCCGCCGTGCCGCCCGAGTCCCGCGCCTTCGCTTCAGCGCCGGGATCGCGGCGAAAAAAGCGGCGCCGGCGGGGAGGAACGCCGGCGCCGCGGGTCCGTTTCTTCGGGGGGGTGAAAACGGACCGGAGCTATTCCTCGGCGCCGCTGTCGCTGCCGGCGACCATCATCGCATCGGCGACGAGGCCGGCGTTGCTGCGGATGGCGCGCTCGATGGCGTCGGCGATGTCGGGATTGTCCCTGAGGAACAGCTTGGCGTTCTCGCGGCCCTGGCCGATGCGCTGGCCCTCATGGGAGAACCAGGAGCCGGATTTCTCGACCACGCCGGCCTGCATGCCGAGATCGAGCAGCTCGCCGCGCTTGGAGACGCCTTCGCCATACATGATGTCGAATTCGACCACCTTGAAGGGCGGCGCCATCTTGTTCTTGACCACCTTGACGCGGGTCTGGTTGCCGATCACCTGCTCGCGCTCCTTGATCGCGCCGATGCGGCGGATATCGAGGCGCACCGAGGCGTAGAATTTGAGCGCGTTGCCGCCGGTGGTGGTCTCGGGATTGCCGAACATGATGCCGATCTTCATGCGGATCTGGTTGATGAAGATCACCATGCAGCGCGACTTCGAGATCGAGCCCGTGAGCTTTCTGAGCGCCTGGCTCATCAGCCGGGCATGGAGGCCCATATGGTTGTCGCCCATCTCGCCCTCGAGCTCGGCGCGCGGCACCAGCGCCGCGACCGAATCCACCACCAGCACGTCGATGGCGCCCGAGCGCACTAAGGTGTCGGCGATCTCGAGCGCCTGCTCGCCGGCATCGGGCTGCGAGATCAGGAGGTCGTCGATATTGACCCCGAGCTTCCTCGCATAGGCCGGGTCGAGGGCGTGCTCGGCGTCGATGAAGGCGCAGGTGCCGCCGGTCTTCTGCGCCTCGGCGATGACGTGAAGGGCAAGCGTGGTCTTGCCCGAGCTTTCGGGGCCGTAGATCTCGATGATGCGGCCGCGCGGCAGGCCGCCGATGCCGAGCGCGATATCGAGGCCGAGCGAGCCGGTCGAGATGACCTCGGTCTCGGTCGCGGCCTCGCGCGAGCCCAGCTTCATGATCGAGCCCTTGCCGAAGGCCCGCTCGATCTGGCCGAGGGCGGCGTCCAAGGCCTTCTGCTTGTCCATGGTATCCTTGTTCAACAGACGCAAAGCCGGCTGCGTCATATCCCGCCCTCCTTATTCCATAGGGGTCCCGCCTATGCAATGAACCCCCCGCGGCGGCCAGTGTACATGCTTTGTTCACTGTGGCAAGTTCTTTTTTCGTTCCCATTAACCTTGCTCAAAAGCCACACCCCCTGCGAACGCGTCGGCGGCGGCACCAGCGTTTGCGCCAGCAATCGCAGGAGCCGCACGGCGCGGGATAGCCTCCCGGCGAGTCGCCCAATCGACCGATTCACCGCGATATCGAGGGCGTGCCCGCCGCTTTTAGTCAACCTATTGCCGGGGTTCTGACAAGAAGCGCTGCACGATCACGATGACGACAGCCCAAGAAAGTGGCAGATGATCCAAGGGACCCGGCCAGTACCGGCGCGTTCCATCTGAAGCCTCCGAGGACAAGGCACAAAAGCCTTAAATCCCGCGTCGCCATCAGGAGAGCAATGGTCGCCACCCCCATGAAGATAAGCAGCGAAGTCCGCACGACGCTCTTCAAGTTCTCGACTTGCCCTTTCGGACCCGGCCTTTTCTGGCCGGGCGCCGCTTTTTCCAACTCGGCTCAACTTGTGGCTTACGCCGCATATTGGGGTCGCGCCTCGGGCCGCGCTCTATGCGCTATTTCTGTGTATTCGTTGCCACCATAGATGCGTGGCAGAATAGCAAAATGGGGGCAGATTCGCACTCACGCCCGCGTCATGATATCCGATCGGCGCCAATATGCCAGCCCGCACGGTGCGGCTCTCGCGCTTGCTAGGGCAAGCGCTGTCGCCGCCAAGGCCGAGCGCGCTGGCGCGCGCTCGCCTTAGGACCGATCCGCCAGCATCACCTCCTTGACCTTGCCGGCGAGCTGCTTCAGCGAGAAGGGCTTGGGCAGGAAATGGATGTCGCTGTCGCGGTCGAGGCGCTTCCTGAAGGCATCCTCGGTATAGCCCGAGATGAAGATCACCTTCATCTCGGGATGCAGCTCGCGCACCCGCTTCACCA
>JASHRZ010000132.1 GCA_030037055.1 Alphaproteobacteria bacterium | reverse complement strand
GGCCTATTCTGGCGATTGAGGGCCGCTCCGCGCCGGCCCCCGACACAGAAAAGAGAGCGTGAGGTGAGAACGCACTCAAAGCTTCGAAGACTTTTGAAGACGTTCGATTGACCCCGCCTCACGGTCTTATCCCCTGCTATCCCGAATACGCCTTTTTCTATGCCCCCTACTCCCACTCGATTGTTCTGATGCATGGTAACGCGTTGACCTTTCGAAGCAAATCTTTTCCGCCTGCGACGAAGAACCGTCTCCACGATCCGTCAGAAAATTGTGCTCTTGATTTCACAGGACAATTCGGCAATCCGCAATCTTCTGGGTTTCAGCGACTATCGGCATCGATTGGTCGATTCTTCGATAGGCTCATTGGCTAGACACCATTTGTTCAGTTGCTGGAAATACCGTCAGCAGCGGTCGCATTGCGAGCGTGAGCCTGAGCCGCCCAAGGCTGAGGACGAACCAGCAAATAAAATGCGGCGACGTGCGTGATCATGAGCAAGGGCACATAGATGATCGGAATCCAGTATGTGCCGACCAACTGTCCCGAGAGCGCGGGAAGATCGAGCATAGTACCGTGGTAATAGTCGATCAGGATGTCGGCCGCGCCCACCACATTGTAGGTGACGACGAACAGCCAAAAGAGCGAACGCATCCTTACGGTGAGGAGCGCCAGCATGGCCAGCAATCCGGTTGCGAAGTCGCCATACGCTGCGAACTCCGCAAACCCGGTGGGCAAATTTGGCCCGACAACGCCGGGGATGATGAAAACGAGCCCGAAGAAGCGGAAGCTGTGCAACGTCGCGATAGCACGTTGCGCTTCGATCCGGTTCATCGCCGTGAGTTTGGGCCAGAAATAGGCACCGAAGCAAAGCAGCCACGGGACGTAACCGAGAAGGAGATGGATATTGAAGACTGTTGCCGGTGACATTTGGACTCCTATCAGCGTGATTTCCGCGCGTCGGCCCTGCGGCGCAGGCGTAGCTGGCGCAGCGAAAGCAGGTGCAGGAGGATCGAGCTCGGCACCACGAAAGCAGGGGTCAGCACACCCGGATAAGCCCCGGCGCCGATGCTCGATACACTCGGAACGATCAGCTGCAACGGGCCGGGCGTGGTGATCACTCCCAAGGTGATCGCGACGACGAAATCGGCGAGGCCGAAGATATTCCAGATGACCGCGGTCCTGCGCCCCTGAGCCGTGCCGGTCGCCACGGCGATCGCCGCCGGCACGGCGAACAGGCCGGTCAGCGTATCGCCAATTCCCGCCGGCAATGCGAACGCGCCGGGCAGCGACCCATGCAGCCAGGCAACGAGAGCCCAGCTCCCGAATATGCGGTAGAGCTGAAGAGCGGCGAGCCAGCTTGACGGCATCGCGTCGAGAACCTGCCCGATCCGTTTCGACGACAGCAGCAGCGGCGCGCCGATAACAACCGGCAGGAAGATCGCCACCGGCAGCACCGGTAGGGGCGAGGCATCCGTGCGGAAAGCGCCATCAATTGCCGCGCTCCAGGCGACAGCGAACCAAAGTGTGTAGGGGATCATGACCGCCAGCCAAGTCGCGCGGCGTTGGCCCGGCGTCAGGTCGGTGCTTTCGAGACCGAGCCACAAACCGACTGCGATGACTCCGTGGGCGATCAACTGATGGGCCGTCGTCTGAACGCCGCTGGCCGGGATGATTGGCAGCCAGTAGGTCAGCAGTGTCCACAGCAGCGTGAGCGGCACGATCCAAAGCAGACTGCGCCAAGCGGGGCCCGGCGGAACGATACCAGCGGAAACAACGGCGGCAGCCATCAGCAGTTCTCCAGATAGGCCGTTAGATCAGATGTTGATTGGCGCAGCTTCGAACACCACGGCCACGATGTCCGATTAGCATTGGGCTCACGGGGCTGAGTTATTGCCTAGGCGCCTGCGTTCCTATGAGCAGACGCAACGGCATCAGCGGGCCGACGGGAATGTACTCGTGGTCCATCAGATTCTGTTGCGCGAGCGGTAGGGTCTCCATGATCGAACTTGCCTCCGCCACGTCTTTCGCGTTTAGAAGGAAAACGGCTCCTCCGCCGTCTTCCCGCGAGTGCCAGTCGCGGATTTTCCCATCAAGATAGAGTTGGACCGTCGCGCGTACCTCAGCCGGCATGATGGCCATGACCTGCTCGCGTGTTACGCCAGGCCTTGCTTTTAGCAACGCAAAGACACCTGTGGCCGTTGAATTGGAAGGTTGAGTTTGCGCGTGAGATTGGCCGATCATTAGGAAAGCTCCGTTAAGGATATTGCCCGCCAGATATACGGCCGCTTCCCGTGAGCGACTATCCGCGATAATGTCGATAGGCTATGAAGCAAAACTTCACAGTCAGGCAGGGCGCCCTCGACGGCGTGGAGGCGTTCCTGAGCGTTGCCCAGCACCGAAGCTTTCGCAGAGCGGCGGCGGAACTCGGGGTGACCCCATCGGCGATCAGCCAGGCGATACGCGCACTCGAGGCGCGCGTCGGCGTGGCGCTCTTCCTCCGCACGACGCGCAGTGTCGGGTTGACCGAAGCCGGCGAACGATTCCTTTCACGCGCAAAACCCGCCTTCGAGGAGCTCGTCGCCGCCACCGCGGTCGCACGCGATCTCGGACAGAGGCCCGCCGGACTGTTGCGCCTTTCAGTGCCGCGTGCGGTGGTGCCGATCCTGTTGGAGCCGCTGATTGCATCCTTCAACCAGGCCTATCCCGAGGTCGAGGTGGAGATTGCGGCGAGCGAAGAGTTGGTCGACCTTGCGGCTGAAGGCTTCGACGCGGGCATCCGTCTGGGCGAGTTCATCGCGGCCGACATGGTCGCTGTGCGGTTAACACAGCCATTCCCGTTCGTGGTCGTCGGCAGCCCTGATTATCTCCGTCTGCGGCCGCCGCCTGAACGCATCGACGATTTGCGTCAACACGCCTGCCTGCGCATGCGCCGTTCGAGCGGGTCCATTGCGCCTTGGTCCTTTGTCGACGGCAACAAGGCGGTCGAAGCCATCGTTGCTGGGCCGCTCATTGCGCACGACTACCCCACACTCATCGGAGCAGCAATTCGAGGCTTGGGGCTTGCGCAAGTGCCCGGCCCGCTCGCCAAAGCGCCGATCGACGACGGCCGACTGCAAGCGCTCCTGACGCCCTTCGCCGTGAGCACACCAGGGGTTTTTCTGTATTATCCTGGGAAACGTCAGGTTTTGCCCAAACTGCGCGCGTTTATCGAGCACGTGAAGTACCAGAGCGCCGATGGGCGACGTGACAGACCAATTGCGCCAAAGGTCCGCGGTCCAGACAGCTCGTGATCTGCAGTTAGCGACGCGCCGGCGGTCAAAATCGACCGGCAATTATCGGCTACATTCGTTTACGAATGATCCAATCTGATCCGCTACGTTATCCTTTTCTACTCCACTGTACTCCCCCTCACTCCCACTCGATCGTGCCCGGCGGCTTACTCGTGATGTCGTAGACGACGCGGTTGATGCCGCGCACCTCGTTGACGATGCGGGTGGCGGCGCGGCCGAGGAAGTCGTGGGGGAAGGGGAAATAATCGGCGGTCATGCCGTCGGTCGAGGTTACCGCGCGCAACGCGCAGACATGATCGTAGCTGCGCCCGTCGCCCATCACGCCGACGGTCTTGACCGGCAGCAGCACGGCGAAGGCCTGCCAGATGGCGTCGTAAAGCCCGGCGTTGCGGATCTCCTCGAGATAGATCGCATCGGCCTTGCGCAGGATGGCGAGCTTCTCGCGGGTGACCTCGCCGGGGATACGGATGGCAAGCCCGGGCCCGGGGAAGGGATGGCGCTTCACCAGCCGCTCCGGCAGGCCAAGCTCGCGGCCCAAAGCCCTCACCTCGTCCTTGAACAGCTCGCGCAAGGGCTCGACCAGCTTGAGATTCATGCGCTCGGGCAGGCCGCCGACATTGTGATGCGACTTGATGGTAACGCTGGGGCCGCCGGTGAAGCTCACGCTCTCGATGACGTCGGGATAGAGCGTGCCCTGGGCCAGGAACTCGGCGCCGCCGACCCTGTGCGCCTCGGCGTCGAAAACCTCGACGAAGGTGGCGCCGATGATCTTGCGCTTCATCTCGGGATCGCCGACGCCCTCAAGCTTGCCGAGGAAAAGCTCGCTCGCGTCGCGATGGATCAGCGGGATGTTGTAGTGATCGCGGAAGAGGCTCACCACCTCCTGCGCTTCGCCGGCGCGCAGCAGCCCGTGATCGACGAAGATGCAGGTGAGCTGGTCGCCGATCGCCTCGTGCAATAGCGCCGCCGCCACCGATGAGTCGACGCCGCCGGAAAGGCCGCAGACGACGCGGCCGTGCCCGACCTGCGCCCTGATGCGCTCGATCGCCTGGGCGCGGAAGGCGGCCATGGTCCAGTCGCCGCGGCAACCGGCGACGCGGTGGGTGAAGTTGCGCAGCAGCGCCGCTCCCTGCGGCGTGTGCACGACCTCGGGGTGGAACATGGTGCCGTAGAAACGGCGCCGGTCGTCGGCGACGACGGCAAAGGGCGCGCCCTCGCTGACGGCGACGGCGCGAAAGCCCGGCGGCAGAGCTTCGACCCGGTCGCCATGGCTCATCCAGACCTGCTCGCGGCTGCCCTTGGGCCAGAGCCCCTCGAACAGCGCACAATCCTCGATCACCTCGATGAAGGCGCGGCCGAACTCGCGATGGTCGGAGGTGGCGACGCGGCCGCCGAGCTGCGCGCACATGGTCTGCTGGCCGTAGCAGATGCCGAGCACCGGCACGCCCATCTCGAAGACGCGCTGGGGCGCCCTCGGCGAGGCGGCCTCGGTCACCGAGGCCGGGCCGCCGGAGAGGATGATCGCCTTGGGCGCGAAGGCGACAAGCCGCTCCTCTGCCAGCTTGAAGGGATGGATCTCGCAATAGACGCCGTTCTCGCGCAGCCGGCGGGCGATGAGTTGCGTCACCTGGCTGCCGAAATCGAGAATCAGGACGCGTTCGGTCATGGCCGCATCATCCGCCGAGCAAAGGGCGTGGGCAAGGAGGCGGAGATCTTTCGAGATCGACGCAGGCCCGAGCCGCACAGATTGCGATCGTCGATGTTACTCAATCTTACCCTCTTGCTCCTTCGGCTTTGACTGGCGCGCCAGCACCGCGACGAAGAACCCGTCGGTGCCGTCACGCGCCGGGCTGAGCCGAAGCATGTCGCCCGAAGCCGGCGGCTCGCCGCCGATCGTCTCGCGCCACACCGCGTCGACCGGCATCAGCGAGAAATCGCCGTGGGCCGCGAGGAAGCGCTCGATCTGCGCCTCGTTCTCCTCGCGCAGCAGCGAGCAGGTAACATAGATAAGCCGTCCGCCGGGCTTTACCAGCCGCTGGGCGCTGTCAAGGATCTCGGCCTGAAGCGCCGCGAGCTCCGACAGATCATCCGGATGCAGCCGCCATTTGGCGTCGGGGTTGCGCCGCCAGGTGCCGGTGCCGGTGCAGGGCGCGTCGACGAAGACGCGGTCGAAGCTCTGCGCGTGGCGCTTCACCCATTTGTCGCGCGCGCCCGAGAGCGGCACGCGCTGGACGATGGCAGCCCCGGCCCGGCGCAGGCGCTGCGTGGCGCGCTCGAGACGCGCGGGC
>JASHRZ010000131.1 GCA_030037055.1 Alphaproteobacteria bacterium | reverse complement strand
ACGGCGCATTTCCTGGCGCTGGGGGCGCGCGTCGTCGCGGTCGAGCCGCAGCCGGCGCCGCTCGCGGTGCTGCGCCGGCTCTATGGCGGCAATCCGCGCGTGGTGCTGGTCGGCGCCGCGCTTGGTGCCGCGCCCGGCGAGGCCGAGCTCGCCATCGATCCCCGCAACCCGACCGTCGCCTCGCTCTCACCGCGCTGGCGCGCGCGCGTCGCCCAAAGCGCCGGCTTCGCCGGCACCGACTGGCGCGAGTGGCGCAGCGTCAGGCTCACCACGCTCGATACGCTCATCGCCGCCCATGGCGTGCCGGATTTTTGCAAGATCGACGTCGAGGGTTTCGAAGCGGAGGTGCTGGCCGGCCTGTCGCGGCCGCTGCCGGCACTCTCCTTCGAGTACACCCTGGCGGCGCTCGACGGCGCGATCGCGGCGCTGGCGCGTCTTGCCGCGCTCGGGTCCTACAGCTTCAATCGCTCGACCGGCGAGAGCATGCGCTTTCCCGTGCCGGAATGGCGCTCCGCCGCTTCGCTTGCCGCGGAGCTCGGCGCGCTGGCGCCGCAGGAGACATCGGGCGATGTCTATGCCAGGCTTGCGACGAAGCGGTGAGCCCGCGCCGTGAAGGATATTTTTTCTCCATGCAACGCTGGTGCAATGGCTGCGCCACGTCCATGAGGGAGTTGTTGGCGCCGATGATCCGACTTGCCACGGCGCTTTGCCTGATCGTCTTGCCGGTCGCCGCACCGACGCAGACCAGCGAGGGCGCGCTCGGTCCGATGGACGCACCGCGCGGCGAGTCGCTGCCGGAGCCGATGTCGCGGGCGCAGATCGCGCAGACGATCGCCGATCACGGCCATCTCGAAATGCGCGGTCTCGCGCCGCAGCGGGACCGCAGTTGGACCTGCGCGGCGCTGCTCGGGCCCGGCCGGCGCGTGGCGCTCACCGCGGACAAGAACGGCGCAATCACCCAGAGAGACCTGCCGCGCGATGGCGCGCATTAGCGGAAGGGCACCGCCATGGGATACACGCAAGGGCTGATCATGCTCGTCGTGGCGGGGTTGGCGCTGTCCAGCGATGCCGAGGCTTACACCTACAAGACCGCCCGTGGCCTTTATGAGGATTGCGCCGCGCCGGCGACGCTCAAAAGCGGCGCGCCTGCGCAGCAGCGGGAGCGGTGCGAGGACTACCTCGAGACCGTGTTCAACGCCTGGAACCTCAATCAGGACAACGGCGTCTGCTCGCGCCATGTCGGCGCCGAATTGCCCGACGCCTATGTCCGGTATTGGCGCGCCAGAGGGCTGGGTTTTCTCTCCGGCGCGTTCCGCTCGGCCGAGGCTTCGGTGAACGATTTTCTCGACAGCCAGAAGCAGCCCTGTCCCACCGAGCCACCTTAGCCCGGATGCAAGACGCGCCATGGAATCTCCATAATCTCCCGGCTATTCTCGGCAAATTTCGCCTGAGGAAGCGCCGTCCTTGGCTTCGCGCGGTCGTATCGTCGTGTTGCATTTCGCCGGCCAGATGCCGCTCGCCGGCATCGCCTGGCAGGCCATGCATTACATCCTCGGCCTCGAGCGGCTCGGCTTCGAGGCCTGGTATGTCGAGGATCACGGCGCCAACCCCTACGATCCCCGCCTAAACAGCGTCGTCATGGACTGCGCCTACAATGTCGACTGCGTCCGGCGCATGATGGAGCGCCATGGGCTGAGCGGGCGCTGGTCCTATTGGGACGCGATCAACAACGTCTATTATGGGCTCGCGCGCGAGGCTGTGTTCCGGCTCTATCGCGAGGCCGATGCCCTGATCAATCTCTGCGGCGCGGTGCGGCTGCGCGAGGAGCACATGGCCTGCCCGCGCCGCCTGATGATCGATACCGATCCCGTCTACGAGCAGATCAAATACGCCGAGGCCGATCCCGCCGCGCGCGCCTATCTCGACGCGCATACCCATTTCTTCACTTACGGCGAGAATGTCGGCGGGCCCGGCTGGATCGTGCCGCTGTGCGGCATTCCCTGGAAGCCGACGCGGCCCCCGGTGGTGCTGGAGGAATGGCCCACCGACACCGAGGCGCCGGAGTGCTTCTCGACCATCGCCACATGGGAGAACAAGGGTAAGAACATTGCCTTCGCTGGCGAGAGCTATGTCTGGTCGAAGCACGTCAACTTCCTGCGCTTCCTCGACATGCCGCAGCGCCGCCGGCAATGCTTCACCATGGCGATGCTGCCGCCGACGCCGCAGGTCGAGGCGGAGCTCGCCGGCAAAGGCTGGCGGCTGGTCGATCCGCGCCCGATTTCCGCGAGCATGGAGAGCTATGCGCAGTTCATCTGCGGCTCGCGCGGCGAATTCACCGTCGCCAAGGACATCTATGTCCGCCCCAACAGCGGCTGGTTCAGCGACCGCAGTGCCTGCTATCTCGCCGCCGGCCGGCCGGTGATCACGATGAAGACCGGCTTCAGCCGATTCTATCCCGTCGGCGACGGCCTGTTCGAGTTCAGCGACGCCGATGAAGCGGCGGCGGCGGTCGACGCGATCAACGCCGACTATCGCCGCCACAGCCGCGCGGCCCGGATGATGGCGGCGGAATATTTCGGCAGCGACGCCGTTATTTCGGGATTGCTGGGCGAGGCGGGCTTGGAATGATCGGGGCGAGAGGCATTGCCGGAGGGCTAGCGGACGGGACGCGTTCCGGTGCGGGCGCGCCGCTCTGGGACCGGCTCGCCTTCGCGCTCTTCGTCGCCGCCGCGGCGCTGGTGATCTTCACCTTCACCGATTACGGCATCACCTGGGACGAGGACGTGCACCGCTGGTACGGGATCTTCGTCCTCGACTACTACCTCTCCTTCTTCCGCGATCTCCGCGCCTTTCATTGGGGCGATCTCTACAATTACGGCGCCGCCTTCGACCTCGCCGCGGCGTTGCTCGACTGGGTCTCTCCCTTCGGCACCTACGAGACGCGCCACCTCCTCAACGGCGGCGTCGGCGTCATTGGCATCGTCGGCACCTGGAAGCTCGGCCGCGCGTTGATGGGGCCGCGCGCCGGCTTTCTCGCCGCGCTCTTCCTGCTGCTCACGCCCAACTACTACGGCCAGATGTTCAACAACCCGAAGGACGTGCCCTTCGCCGTCGGCATGGTCTGGGCGATGTATTACCTCATGCGCATCGTGCCGGAGCTGCCGCGACCGCGCTTTCGGCTGATGGCAAAGCTCGGGATCGCTACCGGCCTGGCGCTCGGCGTGCGCGTCGGCGGGCTCTTGCTGTTCGGCTATCTCGGGCTCCTGCTGCTGCTCTTCGCGCTGTGGCGCGCGCTGGAGACGCGGCGCCTCAGTATCCTTTTCGCTGCCGCCTGGACCGGCCTCTGGCGCGTGCTGCTGCCCGCGGTCGTGGTCGCCTACCCCGTGATGCTGCTGTTCTGGCCCTGGGCGCAGCAGGCGCCGTTCACTCATCCGCTGCAGACGCTGGCTTATTTCTCGCACGAGATCTTTCCCTTCCGCACGCTCTTCGCCGGGCGCTATTTCCCCGCCACCGACCTGCCCTGGGCCTATCTTCCGACCTATATCGCCCTGGCGCTGCCGGAGCTGATCTTGGTGCTGCTGCTGGCGTCGCCGTTCGCCGCCCTTGCCGTCGCTTGGCGGCGCGGACGCGCGCTCGAGCGCACGCCGGCGCTGCAATACTTCATCCTGGGCTTTGCCATCGTCTTCCCCGTCGCCTACGCCGTGGCGATCAAGGCGGTGCTGTTCAATGGCATGCGGCATTTCATCTTCGTGCTGCCGCCCATCGCCGCGCTCACCGCCGTGCTCGCCGACCGCGCGCTCGACCGGCTCGAGCGCGTGCCGATCGGCCATTACGCCTACGGCGCGCTCGCGCTCTACGGGCTCTTCCATGTCGCCATCATGGCGCGGCTGCATCCCGACGAATATGTCTACTACAACGGCTTCATCGGCGGCGTCGAAGGCGCGACGGGACTGTTCAACCTCGACTACTGGGCCAATTCCTACGCCGAGGCGGTGGGCGCGCTCGAAGACTATCTGCGCGGAGAGTACGGCGCCGACTTCATGAATCACGATTTCACCGTCGCCGTCTGCGGCCCCCCCGTCTCCGCTGCCTATTACTTCCCGAGCAACTTCATCTACACCTGGAATCACGACGAGGCCGAGTTCTTCATCGCCTTCACCAAGGATGATTGCGAGAAATCGCTGCCGGGCAAGGTCATCTACCGCGTCGAGCGGATGGGAACGCTGCTCTCCGAAGTCATCGACCGGCGCGATGCGCTGGCGCAGAAGGCCCGAGCCGGTGCGCAGCTCCTCGCCGGCGGCCGATAGAGCGGCGGCGTGGAGCGCGGCGAATATGTCCGGCTGGCGACCGCGGAAGAGCGGATGTGGTGGTTCCGCGGCCTCCACGCCAATTTGCTGGCCGCGCTCGCCGAGGC
>JASHRZ010000130.1 GCA_030037055.1 Alphaproteobacteria bacterium | reverse complement strand
ACGCGCTGTCGCCGCTCGGCATCCGCGACCTTGAAATGCCGGCGACGACCGAGCGCGTCTGGCGCGCGATCGCCAACAAGACCATGCCCCGCGCGGCGGAATAAGGGAGCGAAGCCATGTACAATTTCGCATATCAGCGGCCCCAAAGCCTTGCCGACGCGGCCAAGGCCATCGCCGGCAAGGAAGAGGCGAAGCTGGTCGCCGGCGGGATGACGCTCATCCCGACCTTGAAGCAGCGCCTCGCCAAGCCCTCCGACCTCGTCGATCTCGGCCGCATCGCCGAGCTGAAGGGGATCAAGCGCGACGGCAACGCGGTGGTCATCGGCGCGATGAGCCGCCATGTCGAGGTCGCCACCTCCGATGTGGTGAGAGGCGCCATCCCGGGGCTTGCCTATCTCGCCGAGCACATCGGTGACCCCCAGGTGCGCAACCGCGGCACTATCGGCGGCTCCATCGCCAACAACGATCCCGCCGCCGACTATCCCGCGGCGGTGCTCGCCTTGAACGCCACGGTGATCACCAACAAGCGCAGGATCGCCGCCGATGATTTCTTCAAGGGCATGTTCGAGACGGCGCTCGCGGCCGAGGAGATCATCACCGCGATAAGCTTCCCGGTGCCGGAGAAGGCGGCTTACGTCAAGTTCCCCAATCCCGCCTCGCGCTACGCGATCGTCGGCGTGATGGTGGCCCGCACCGGCGGCGGCGTGCGCGTCGCCGTCGCCGGCGCCGGCCCCGTCGTCTTCCGCCAGAAGGAGATGGAGGCCGCACTCGGCAAATCCTGGAGCGCCGATGCTGTAGCATCGATCAAGCAGAGCGCCGCCGGCCTCAATTCCGACATCCACGCCAGCGCCGAATACCGCGCGCATCTGGTGACGGTGATGGCCAAACGCGCGGTGGCGGCGGCGGGCTAACGGGAATTCCGGTCACCTATCCGAGCTGTGTTCGGTATCGAACCGGGACACCCGTCAGAATCTGAGTAACCGCGAACCCTCGGCCGAGGGACGCTCGGCATTTTGATCAAGTCTCGCATATACGTGCGCAAGCCGCCGCGCCGTTCAGACCATATGTCGCTCATAGGCCGCCCCTGGCATTACGCGGCGGCCTGAATTGCGCGGCTTGGCGGCAGCCTAACGCAGACCGTCGTTCCCGCATCGATCTGGCTCTCTACCCTCAGACTGCCACCGTGCAACTCGGCAAGTTGCTTCGCTAGCGGCAGCCCCAGCCCTGTTCCTTCATGCCTGCGGGTCAGGCTCCCATCAACCTGTCGGAAGGGCTCCAGGGCCAGGGGAATTTCCTCGGAACGCATTCCAATCCCCGTATCCGCCACCCTAATCGCCACCGAACCGTCGGATTCCTGCGCTGCGGAAAGAGTCACCTTTCCGCCTGACCCAGTGAATTTGATGGCGTTAGACAATAGATTGAGGATGATCTGCTTAAGGCGCCGCTCATCGACAAATATGAGCAGATCTCTGGGCACCGACACCGTGAGACCGATCCCACGTCCCGTCGCACCCTGCTTGACGAGCGGCAAGCAGGCCTCGATCAAGGCGCCAATGTCGACCTTCTCCTCATGCAATTCCACCCGACCACTTTCAATTTTGCTGAGATCGAGCACGTCATTGATCAACCGGAGCAGGTGCTTACCCGAGTTATAGATATCGCGCGCAAAGTCGCGATAGCGTTCGCCGACCGGCTCAAATATCTCGTCGCGGATAGCTTCCGAGAAGCCGATGATGGCGTTAAGGGGCGTGCGCAGCTCGTGGCTCATATTCGCCAGGAACCGCGATTTGGCAAGGTTTGCGCTCTCTGCATGCTCGCGGGCCGAAGTAGCTTCATGAAGGGCAATCTCGAGCCGGTCGATCAGCGAGCGCTTCTCTTCACGCAGCAGGAGCATGCTGCGCGCGACGCCGTGATAGACGCGTGCCATGTAGAGGAGGAAGACGACAAAAACGAAAGTGGCCATCGCCACGGTGTCGTAAACCATTCCACCCGAGCGCAGCGGCGTCATCACCATCGCTGGGCCGTAGATCAGAAACCCCGCCAGCGTGACCTCCGCGCTCGCGCCCGCCAGTACGCAATTGCCCGCAAGCGTCGAACCAATGATCAGCATGATCAGAACATGATCGAAATCGTTGTCCGGTACCCAGAGCAGCACCGCAAGGCTGCCCCAGGCCAGCTCGAAAATCAGAAAGACCGCGCAGAAGAGCGCAATCCACGCTCCAGGCCCGGCTGGTCGCTCAGTGCGGGAAAATTGTCGGGACACGAAATGGAGCGGAAGTCCCGCGACGAGCACCAGGCCCCACCAGGCAAAAAGCGCCTCCTGGCGCGTCCACTGCGAGAACATCGCGCAGATTAGCGATGCCAGCAATGGCATCATGACAACGTTCGGCTTTAGATTGCTGGCGACAATGCGCAGCTGGTCTAGCGCGAGCTGGTCTCTCTGATATGAGCCGCTTAGGTCCTGCATCGGTCGGCCGCTGCCGCGAGAGCGAATTGCTTCCTCCCGCGCCACGGGAGGACGGCGCTGAAGCTACCCGAAATGGGTTAACGCGGCATGAAGTCGCCGGTGA
>JASHRZ010000129.1 GCA_030037055.1 Alphaproteobacteria bacterium | reverse complement strand
ATTGGCCCAGCTCGGAAGTGCCCGGCAATAGCTACAACTTGCTCGACATGTTGCCACACATGCGCAACGAATTGGCCCACGGGAGCACATATGTAATGCCATTCGCTACGCCGGATATGATTCGGCTTGGGGCGGAGATCATCAACAAACTGTTTCGTGCCAAGTGAATCTCCGACATCCACCGCTCCGTTCACCTCTGCATTCAGCAGCACATGGATCGAATTGATGGCGTCATTTTAGCGGTTGTTCTCGTCGCCGTCGCTTTCGGGGCGGCGCGCTCGCGGGACGGCAATCTTTCCTACCTACTTCCCGGGTTTACTGCGCTGGCGTCGGCGATGGGATTCGCGCTGGGTGCCAACAGTGCTGTGTGGGGGATTCTCATTGCTGGGCTCCTTGTCGCGATAGGCTGGGCCGCCAATCGACGGTAGGTGCGAAGGTGCTTCAGTGGCAGCAGATTGTCGGCGTCGCCCTGCGGCTCCGTCATTCAGAGGAGGAGTTCATGGCGTCCGTAGCTCGCTACATGGAGTGAGCGGATGCTCAGTGGGACTGATTCCCCTTTGCGGTCTGACCCGGCGCGCACTCTTCTAGTCGAGGCTTCGTGCCACGCTTTTCCTTTGGGACCTTGCAGTTGTTCACGCGCTGGTCGTCGCTGGCCTTGTCGCTCAAACGCTCCTTCAGCGTTTCGGCTGCGGGCGAGCGCCCTTGCTCCGCGGTGGAGCCATTGGCGGCTTGACCGTGGCCGACCGCTGCACGCAGACTGAGGGCTAGGGCGAGCAACACGCTACTGACGAGTGGCTTACCGAACATTTGGATGCTCCTGATCGTGCCCAGGCTTATAGTGACGCTCTAACCTGAGGCGTGCTATCCGGATCGTGACAGGCGCAGGGGCAGCACATTTGGGGCGCCGCCGACGCGAGGCACTGAAGAACTTTGGAGCCTATCGGCTGACTGGTGAGCTGCCGAACAAGCAAGCCTAAGATGACGCGCGCTCAATGGCGCGCGATGCTTAAAGCGACTGGGAGGAACCTATGAATGAATAAGCTGACGCGAAGTTCATTAGCTCAACGTGCATTGTATTAGGTGCAAACGATGCAAACACTATCTGCAGGTCGTCTATCCGCGCTGCATAGATCGCGACCATCGTAGCCTCCGTAATAGTTGCCATTTTTTTCTTCCCCGATGGGATCGTCAAGAGGGCGATCGCGCAGGCAACCTACGACCCGAACTACCCTTACTGCTATGGTCGTGTTATGCCCGTCTCCGACCTCGACACCCGTGCCCGCCGCCCGCCGGCATTTTTTCCACTTTTCTTCCACACAGTGAGTGCAACGCATGAGCGCTTGGCCCGCCATTGAATCCGACCTGCGCCGCGCGATGCTGCAAGCCGGTCGGAGCGAGCGCGAGATCGACGCCACGCTTGATGCACTCAGGCCTGTGGTGCTCGCCGTCGAGCGCGCCGGCACTCGGATCGACATTGAACTTTGTTGGGCGCTGCTCTGCGTGCTCGCAGACAAACAGAGAAGGGCGGCGGTCCATGCGCGATTGCGGCGCGCGTCATGACTGGCGATAGCCGTATATGCCCATGGTGCGGCGCGGAATTCGAGCCCAGGACCAGCGGCGGCCGGACTCAGCGCTTCTGCCGTCCTGGCCATCGCCGGGCGTGGGATTTCGGCAACACACGCGTTTGTCGCCCGGGAAATCGCCGCTGGCCGGCTCACCGTGGAGACGGTCAAAGCCGCCCTAGACTTGGAAAGCAACGCGCGCGTTGCAGAGACGAACGCGGGCGTTGGCTCTGGGAGGATCGCTGCCGAGTAGCGAATCGGGAAGAATGACGCCCAGCAAAGCGCGCACGCTCTGGGCGAGCCATTGTGTGGCTGGACGCTCCGGACTCGGTTTCGGCTGCGGGGATCGTGCCTATGCGGCTCGTCCCTATCGGGGCGGTCCCACCCGCGACTGCAGGCGAGCTCAGCCATTTTCGAACTTCTCCCAGAGCGGCGCAGATACTCTCCGAATTCAGCATCATATGCAGGGACGGCGTAAAAACGGAGACCAGCGAGCCAGGGCGCGGCCTGCCATGCGCTGGCGCAGTTGAATCCGCGACGACGCAGCCCATTCGGGGAATCCGTGCAGCGGCTCGACGCCTACTCGATCAGCTTTGTTTCTCGCAGCGGCTCAAGAACGCCGTTCTCGAGCTTGTTCTGGTCGAAGCCTCCATCCGACGAGGCGCGAACCGTGACGTTGATCTTGCCCGCCAGGTCCGCGAGGTTCGCGAGGGCGTTCCAGGCCGTGAACAGCTGGTTTCGGTCTGCGCTGAAAGCTAGCTCCACCGTTCGCTGCGGCAGCGGGCCTGAAGGCCGCGGGCGCCGGCGGCCCCTGGATGGAGACGTGCGCCATCATCACCGGCGAGCCCAATGAGCTGCTGGCGCCGATCCACGACCGCATGCCGGTGGTCCTGCCGCGTGAGGCGTGGGCTGCGTGGCTGGGCGAGGAGCCGGCGACGGCGGACGAGCTGCAGGCGCTGCTGACGCCGTACCCTGCCGAGAGGATGCGTGCCTACCCGGTCACCACGCGCGTCAACAGCGTGAAGAACGACGACCCGGCACTGTTGAACGAGGTGCCCGTCGCGTCAGGCGGAGCAAGATGATGGACGCCCGCAGGTTCCCGATCGCAGAGCCATGGAAGTCCCATGACCCGCAGACTTGGGCCGAGGCGCTCAACCACTATTGGGATTTGGTGCAACCCAGGAATCGTGAGCTGGAAGAAGCTCTCAATGCGCTCGATCTCGACCGCCTGCCCCGAATGGACGCGCCTCGCTGGGACGCCTTTCTCCGCGACGAATATTTCTGCTGGAAGTACACGGCGCCGAATCGCTTTGAATCGACCACCAAGCCGCTGCGGAAGTTCACCGAGACGCGCGGCGTCGAGGCGCTGGATCAACACCGTAAGCGCCTCCTGGCGCTCGACCCTGCGGACATCGCTAGCGCCCTTGAAGCGGCCGACCACATCCCCGCCTCGGCAGGACGCGAAGCCATGAAACGAGTGGCGATCTACACGCGCGTCTCGACGGACGCCCAAACCACGGAGAACCAGCGGCGCGAGCTTGAGAAAGTCCTCAAGCAGCGCGGCTGGAAGCTGGTCGAGGTCTACACCGACCATGGGATCAGCGGCGCCAAGGGGCGCGACCAGCGGCCAGCGTTCGACCGCCTCATCAAGGATGCCACACGCGGCCGGTTTGATATGATCGCGGCCTGGTCGGTGGATCGCCTCGGCCGCTCCCTGAGGGACCTGCTTGGGTTTCTGACGGAGATCCACGCGCTTGGCGTAGGCCTCTATCTCCATCAGCAGGCGGTCGACACCACGACGCCGGCGGGCCGAGCCCTGTTCCAGATGATGGGCGTGTTCGCCGAATTCGAGCGCGCGATGATTCGGGAGCGAGTAATGGCTGGCTTGGCGCGCGCCAGGGCCAAGCGCGTTCGCCTCGGTCGGCCCAAGCTCGCGACCGAAATAGAGGAGCGTGTGCGGGCTGAGCTCACCAAGGGAACCGGAATTCTCAAAACCGGTCGTCTCGTCGGAGTTGGAACCGGAAGCGTGCAGCGCATCAAGCGGGAGATGCGGCAGTGCGTCTAGCGGATGGCCGCTCGTCATCCCATTGCGGAAGTGCCCGGGCGCCCCTGATACGACCGGGTCGTGCCACAACTGGAAATAGCTGACGCAGCGCGTAGGAAGTAGAAACCGGCGCTCGAATTGCGCCGTAAGTCTTCCTCTGACATGTTCAGCGAGATGACGAGGCCGGCGAGCAAAGGGTTTGACGATCAGCGACGTTTCGCTAAGCAAGGGATCGGCGGTCATCCCGCCGTCGTCTTCCGATCGGCTGAACGCCCGTCGACTGCGTAACTGACCACGGGCTCGGCGAAGCCCTTGACCGCGGCCGCGGGCATCGGCGCCAAAATGAAGCTGGGGTCGAGCTCAGTGCGCAGCGCCTCGCTGACGAGAATGTCCACCCCGTGCACGCGCGTCAGCGCCTGGAGGCGCGCTGCAAGATTGACAGGCCGGCCGATAAACGCGTATTCGCGCCGCTCGCGAGATCCCATCAGCCCGGCGAGTCCGGGGCCCCGATCGATGCCGATTCCAATCGCGATCGGCGGCAATCCCTCGCGCGCGAGCTCCGCATTGTAGGCGCGAATTGAGGTACGCATGGCCAACGCGGCATGGACCGCGTCATCACATTGCCACGGGTTCGGCTGGATTGCGCCGAAATAGGCCACGATGCCGTCGCCGACGAAGCTGCCGATATGCCCGCGATGCTCGTCGATAGCCTCGCTGACGCGCTGATAATAGCCGTTGATGATGCGCAACAAGGTCTCTGGCTCTAGCCGCTCGCTCATCGTGGTGAAGCCGACGAGATCGACAAAGAGCGCGGTCGCCAGTTTGCGTTCGGCCGCCGGACCCGCGTCGGGTTGTATCCCATCCGCTACAAGGCTCTGCACGACGCCGGCTGGTGCAAGCCGGGCGCAGGCCTTCTGAAGGTGCTCAAGGTCCCAAGCGGCCGCTTGCAGCTGCCTCTGGAGATTCCGACCCCGCTGGCATTGATGATAGAGCGCCACGGCGAGAACGGCGGCGAGGACAAACGCGGCACCCACGGCAAGCGTCAATGTCATGAATGGCCCATCACCATGGCCCCCATGCGGCAGAGCCCATTTGCCAGCGAAGTCACCCCAATGACCTCTATCAGTTGAGGAACTGAGAGACGATCGCGCAAGCTTCGGGCCCGGCGCTGCAGCGCGGCAGGATCGAACCAGATCGTCTCCCGTGCAAACCGCACTAGCAGGCGCTCGATCTCGTCCAACTCGGGCGCGTCGAGATGCGTCAGGACGCGGGCGAGCGTCGGCTCGTTCAGCCCCTCTGCCTCCAGCGCTTTGGTGATTTCTAGCGCGCACACCTCACAGCCCAGGCCTCGGGCGATGACGGCGAATATCAGGAGCTTGCACCGTCGAGTAAGATGAGGCGAAGCCCACATTTCCCCGATTGTCTGCTCCAAGGCTGGCGCGATCGGTGATCCCGCGTACCTCTCGATAAGGCGCGCATAAGGGTGAGAGGACGCGCGTTCGAGCGGGGTGGACTGTCCACGCGAGCGATGTCTTTCTATGATCCAGTTGATGACCGGCCGCAGCAGCCGCGGAAGGAACTGATCGGGCATCCGCTCCAGAGGACGTGCGGGAATGGCAGGAATCGTATGCGCCCGGTTTAAGAAATCCGTAGCTGCCACGGTGAAGGCGATCTCCTTCATCTCCTCCTCGGCAAAACCGGCGCGACGGAGCGCCTCGCAGGCATCGCGCGCTGCGGAAGGCCCGACGCGCGACTGAGTGCGCCCGAACGCGATGGCGGCGGCCGTCCGCGGCGCGAGACCCGCACTCAATTCCTGCTCCAGCCGCTGGACGTGGGCTTCGCTCATTCCTTGGCCCCACAGCAGCGCCCGTTGTGCCGCGTAGCAGAACCGGCAGGAATTCTCCCGGCTCACGATCAACGTGAGGAGATCCGCTATATTCTGATCAAGGTGCATCAGGAGGCCGTACTCCGGATGCAGATCGATCAGGGCCCGCGCCAGCCACGGGACCGGTGTGAAGTAGCGGATGGACGGAACGGGTATCCCAGTTTTTCGGCGCGCGTAGGCGTCCAGTGCCCGGTCAGGCTGCGGGTCAACCAGGCACGTTTCCCAAGCCACATGCTCAAGCGCGCTAGCCATTTTAGCATTCTAGCAACGGGCTACGGTAAGCAGCCAGCGCGCATTTTCGAGCGGGTTGGAGGGGGAACCATGCCCTGACCGTCGACAAGTTCAGCCAACCTTCGCAGTCGTGGGGCGAACTCTTCGGAAGCAATGACCCCTTGGACGACGCCGTAAACTGGCATCGCCATGGAGCGCTGGTTCGTATCGCCGACACAGCGCGGCACCGCACATAACCAGCCATTGGCCGAAAAGGCGTCGCGGGAACAGCCGTATTTCTTAAGCGGTCTACGAATCGCCGCCGCAAGCAATGCCTTCGCCGGGCGGCTAGACGAAGCGCGGAGGTGTATTGCGCGCGCGCTTCAGCTCGATCCCAATTTGCGCATTTCCAATCTCAGGGATCGGATTGGACCGATGCTCCCGGAAGATTTCGCTAAGTTGTGCCTACCGAAAACATCATTCGGGGTCGCGATCGGAGGCGAAGGGGTTTAGACTGGCGGTGAATGATCGACGCCTTGAGCCGCGTCCTCGGTTTTGTTGCATCGCTGTTCAAGTCGCGGGCGCGGCTCGAAGCCGAGATTTTGGGTTCTCCGCCATCAACTGGCCATCTTGCGCCGGAGAGCGCCACGCCGGCCGCG
>JASHRZ010000128.1 GCA_030037055.1 Alphaproteobacteria bacterium | reverse complement strand
GGGTCTTCGTCCCCGCCATGGCATCGACGCTGCATTCCGACAAGCCGCTCGCCGCCCGCATCGCCTGCGACGATGAAGGAAACCAAGCGATTTCACTCGCGGCGATCGAGCAGGGATTGCATCCCACACAGGCGCAGGGCGCCCTCCTCGATGCGTTGCGCGACGCGCTCCTTCAGGCGGGCAACCGCACGCGCGTCTCCTGCACCACGACCGCGCGGCCGCTGACGCCGACGGCTCGGTTGGAGACGATGTGGGATCGGTTGCGAGCGCTGCGTCAGGCCGTCGGCCTGATCCGCACCCCGCTCAAGGCCCTCTATGATTCATTGAGTGACGAGCAAAAAGCGCGGATCAACTCCCGCTCCGAGGCGACGGCGGCGGGCCGACGCGGCAGCGTCCTGGAGCCGCAAGTCTGCGCGGACAGCGCGTCGAGGAGTCCCGAATGGCCGGCAAAACCCATCGAGGAGGCGGTGCAGCCAACCGAACAGCAACGTGCGACCCTGGGAGCGCTGGCGGGCACGACGTCGCAGCTTTCCGCCCTGCTCTTGCCCTCCTGTCCGCCAGCCATGCTGGTTACCCCTACCGGCCGTCTCGAAGCCGTGGTGAATCGCCTCGATTCCATGATCTACGCGGTCACGCTCGAGCGCGCCGCGTTGAACAATTTCTACGCCTCGCTCGACGACGACCAGAAGGCGCGGTTTGACGCGGAAACCCGTCGACCGTCGCCAGAGCACGATCGCCGTGCCCCGCCATAGGTCGTGAAGTTCTCGGATGTTGCTGCCAGCCTGACAAGTTTTGCCGCGGTGCAGCTGATCGCCAGCGGTCATCACGCCAACGCCCAGCGCCTCGCGCCCGCCGCCGCGGTCAAGACCGGCGAATGGCTCGTGATGCAAGTCTGATGGCGACCGGTGGTCGACGCTAACGCTGCGGCACCCACGGCGGATTTGGCTCGGCGTGGCAATCGGGATTGCGCTTGCTGATGAGCGTTGACCGGATCGAGACAAGTACTGGGGCCGAAGCGCCCACGCAACGCCCTTTACCGACGCCCGGCGCTAACACACCTGGACAATGGGTTTAGTGGCAGGCCAGTATTGTGGCCGCGCGATCGTTGCCGCTCGGCGCAGCCGAACGCGCCGTGAGCCGATGACGCGATCTAACAAGGGCCGCTTGCCGATGCGCAGGAATCCTGGCTTGGCAAACGATCCTTGGGTGAGCCACAAGACCTCGCCGGCGCTCAAAGGAATTTTAGGGAGGAACGTAATGTCAGCGGACATCCTCAGCAGACGATTGCAACGACGCAGCCTGCTCAAGGCTGGGCTGCTGGTCGGTGCCGCCCAAGTCACGGCGCCATTTTTGATCAAAGCGCGAGGCGAGGAACCGGTCAGAATCGGCTTTAATGATCCGCTCACCGGGGTCTATGCGGCGCTGGGCAAGAACGAAAGGCTTGGTTGCGAATACGCCATCGACCAGATTAATGCCAAGGGCGGCATTTTGGGCCGCCAGGTCCAACTGCTTGTAGAGGACTCCACGAGCACCGACACCGGTACGGCGGTCCAAAAAGCCCGAAAATTGATCGAGCGCGACAAGGTTGATTTCTTGCTCGGTAACGTTAACTCCGCCATGGCGTTGGCAACGGCGCAGGTGAGCAATGAGCTCAAGACGCTGCAGATTGTCACCGGGGGACACACCGACGCCGTGACCGGCAAGGACTGCCACTGGAACGTGTACCGGGTCTGCAACACGACACAGATGGAAGCCAACGCGGTCGCGGCCTCGTTGATTAAGAACGCTGGAAAAAGTTGGTATTATCTTACACCGGATTATGCTTACGGGCACACGCTTCAGGCCGGCCTGGAGAAGGCCGCCGCCAAGCTCGGGGGTAGCAAGGCCGGGGGAGATCTGGTGCCGCTAGGAACCACCGACTTTTCCGCCTATCTCATCAAGGCGCAGTCGGCCAATCCGGACGTCATCATTTTCTTGACCGCCGGCGACGACGCGGTCAATTCGCTCAAACAGGCGGTTCAGTTTGGGCTCGACAAGCGTTTCCACATTGCCGGCGCTCAACAGGAACTCGAGGTGCTTGAGGGGCTGCCGCCTGAAGCGCGAATCGGAACCTGGGTGTTTGAGTGGTATTGGAACCAACCGGGCGTTCCCCACGTCGACCGGTTCGTGGCGGACATCAAACGGAGGACCGCAAAGGTGCCGACGGCTCGCACCTGGTTTGGTTACGTGGCTGCCTGGACCTGCGCGTTGATCGCCAATCAGGAAAAAAATCTCGACGGTCTTAAGCTTGCGCGGGCGCTCGGCGACTTCAAGCTGCCGCCGGAGGTCGCCCTGATGCCCAACGTGCCATTCTATCGGGGCGGTGATCATCAGCTCATTCCCTCGCTCTATGTCGGACACGCGATGGCGCACGGTAACGATCAGGAAGATTTGTTCAAGGTTGATGAGGTCGTGAGCGGAGCCGACGTCGCGCCGCCGGTGGCCGATACTGGCTGCAACCTCACGTGGCCGAGCTAGGCGTGCGCGGCGCCTTGACGACCGCGAGCTCGCCACCAGAACGCGGCGCGCGTGCGTGAATCGACAATGCGGCTCGAAGAACTCGCGCGGCAGGCGGCTTTTCCTCAACAATCACAACGGCGCCAGAAGACCGGATGACGCAACTCGTTTTGTTCAATCTCTTCAACGGAGTGATCACCGGGGCGTTCTATGCGCTGATGGCACTCGGGCTTTCACTGATTCTCAATCTGAGCGGAGTCATCAATTTTGCTCATGGCGGGTTTCTGGCGTTGGGCGCCTATTTGGCCTATACGCTCATGCCCGCCATCGGCTTCTGGGGCGGCCTGCTCGTCGCTCCCCTGCTCACGGCGCTGCTCGGCATCCTGCTCGAGCAGACATTGATCCGCCGACTCTACGGTCGTGATCCGCTCTATGGGCTGCTGTTGACCTTCGGCTTGGCCTTCCTGTTCGAGGACATCACCCGATCCATCTGGGGCGCGCAAAGCCTGCCCTACCAGATTCCCGGCTGGCTCGCGACGCCGTTGAGCACGCAGTTCTTTTTCCTCACCGGATATCGGGTCTTCATGGTGGTCTTGGTGCTCGTTGCGGTCACCGGGCTGTTCCTGATCCTAACGCAAACTCGGCTGGGGATCCGCATTCGCGCCGGTACGCTCGACCTTGAGACCGTCTCGGTCCTGGGCGTGAACGTGCGCATCTTGCGCACCCTTAATTTTGCGCTTGGCATCTATCTAGCCGGCTTGGCCGGTGTACTGGCGGCCGGCATGCTCGGCCTGCAACCGACCATCGGCTCCGCGCTGATCATGCCGAGCTTCGTCGCC
>JASHRZ010000127.1 GCA_030037055.1 Alphaproteobacteria bacterium | reverse complement strand
GACGTCGCGGTCGAGGAGGGCGAGATCGCGGCGCTGATCGGCGCCAACGGCGCCGGCAAATCGACCCTGCTGATGACCATCTGCGGCCGGCCGCGCGCGGCCCAGGGCTGCATCCGGTTTGCCGGCGAGGAGGTGACGCATCTCCCCACCCACGCCATCATGCGCCGGGGCATCGCGCATGCGCCCGAAGGCCGCCGCATCTTTCCGCGCATGAGCGTGCTGGAGAATCTGCAGATCGGCGCCACCACCGCCGAGCGCGGCGATTTCGCCGAGGATCTCGCCCGCGTCTTCGCGCTCTTCCCGGTGCTGGAGCGGCGTCAGGCGCAGCGCGGCGGCACGCTTTCGGGCGGCGAGCAGCAGATGCTGGCGATCGCCCGCGCGCTGATGAGCCGGCCGCGCCTGCTGCTGCTCGACGAGCCATCGCTGGGACTTGCGCCGCTCGTCGTCAAGCAGATCTTCAAGGCCATCCGCGAGATCAACGAGCGGCGGAAGGTGACGGTGCTGCTGGTCGAGCAGAACGCGTTCCACGCCTTGAAGCTCGCGCATCGCGGCTATGTCATGCAGACCGGCCGCATCATGCTTGCCGGCAGCGGCGGCGAGCTGGTGGCCGACCCGCAGGTGCGCGCTGCCTATCTCGAGGGCGGGCGGTGACGGCGCTGTTCGGCGCCTCGGCGGGAAGCTTCCTCGGCCTCACGCTGCTGCTGTTCGGCGCCGCGGCGCTCGCCACCGGCCGCGCGCTGGCGCTCTCCTGGCGCCCGGCCTGGCAGGCGGTGCCCTACGCGTTGCTGCTCGGCTTCGGCGACCGCTTCCTCCTCTATGCGCTCTTCGACGGCGAGCTGCTGTCGGCGAGCGGCTACGGCATCGCGGCGGCGATCCTGCTGCTACTGGCGCTGGCGGGCTATCGGCTGACACGGGCGCGGCTGATGGTGCGGCAATATCCCTGGCTCTATGAGCGCGCGGGGCCTTTTTGCTGGCGCGAGCGCGGGAGGGCACCATTGGAAGGGCCGGAAAGCGGCGAAGGTTAGGAGAGTTCCCGCGTACCCCCGTGATTTGATTTCGCTCGAGCAAAGAAATCCAAACGGTAGGGACAAGGAGGCACGATGCCGACGCACAAGAGAATCGAATCGATTGCCGGTATGGCCGCTCTCGCCGCCTTCATCCTCTTGGCAGCCGGCGCTGCTTGCGCCCAACAGCAGAAGGATACCGCGGAGATGGGCTTGGGAGCCAATTCATGCGCGAAGTTCAGCGAGATGTACGGGAATGATCCCGCTTCGACGGAGACCGCGTTCTTCACCTGGGCGCAGGGATTCATGTCCGCGATCAACATGGTGCTGTTGGGGCGCGAGCACCAGCGCAGCACGAACCTGGCGCTGTGGGACGTGGAGAGACAGAGGCGGTACATCCGGTCCTATTGCGCCGCCAATCCTTCGCGAGCCTATGACGAGGGCGTGTTTGATCTCTTTGACTCCATGAGGAAGGAGCAGGGGCTGCGGAGCCTGGCGCGATGACGATCGACTTGGCCGCAAAGACCGTCCTCGCCACCGGGGCGAACGGCGCGATCGGCAGGTCGACGACCGCGCTTTTCGACCGACTTCGCGCCAATCTCGTACTCACTGATCTCGATCCTACCGCAATCGAGATCTTCGCGCGCAAGGCGCAACTCGACGCGCTTTGCGGCCGTCAAGCAGGATGCCCGCAGCGTCGAGGAGACGGAGGGGGTGGTGCGGACCGCGGTTGACAGATTCGGCGGCTTGCACCGTCTCGTTACGGCGGCGGGGCTGTTGCGGCGCCGGGACGTCGCCGGCATGACCGATGAGCAGCTGAACGACATGCTCTCGATCAGTTTTCTGGCAACGTTCGCGACCTGCGCGCCGCGTCGCGCGTCCTGCCGCCCGATCTTGCATCGTTGGCATACCGGGCGCGAGCGCGGCGCGCATTACGCGGCGGCCAAGGGCGCGGTTCTTGCCTTCACGAAATCGCTTGCCGAGGAACTTGCCCCGCGATCCGAGTGAATGCGGCATCCCCCGTCGATACGGCGCTGGCAAGGCCGGTCGTGGCGGAAAAGGGCGATGAATTCCACAGCGAGATCCCGATGCGCCGGCTCGGGACCGCCGACGAGGTTGCGCAGGCCCTGGCCTTCCTGTGCTCGGATTGGGCGTCCTCTATCACCGGCCAGACGCTGCATGTGAATGGCGGGCTCTACGTTCCGGGCTGACGCCCGCTTCCGCAAGGAGTAGACCTGAGGGGCGAGCCCGGCGTTGGGACGGCGCCGAAGAGATCGGCCTTGAGGTCCTTGTCGTCGCTCGACGTTCCGCATTTATTCGTCACGCGCGCGCGAAGGCGGTTACCGCCGGTCGCCCCGCCTGCTAGAGTCCGCGCCATCGCGTAACAGGGAGCAGCCAAGCCATGAAAAAATTTTTCGTGCTGGCAATTGCCACGGCGGCGCTGGCGGCAGCGCCCGCCCGGGCGGAAGACATCAAGGTGGCGGTGGTCGGCCCGATCACCGGGCAATACGCCACCTTCGGCGAGCAGATGCGGCGCGGCGCCGAGATGGCGGTCAACGACATCAACGCCAAGGGCGGGGTGATGGGCCGCATGCTCAAGCTCATGATCGGCGACGACGCCTGCGACCCCAAGCAAGCGGTGAGCGTCGCCAACCGGATGGTGAATGATGGCGTGCTGTTCGTCGACGGGCATTACTGCTCGGGCTCGTCGATCCCGGCCTCGTCGATCTATGCCGAAAATGGCGTGCTGGAGATCACGCCGGCCTCGACCAACCCCGCCTTGACTGACGATGCCGCCAAGAAGGGCTGGAACAACGTCTTCCGCGTCTGCGGCCGCGACGATGCGCAAGGCCGCGTCGCCGGCCATTACATCGCCGCGCACTACCGAGGCAAGAAAGTGGCGATCCTGCATGACAAGTCGCCCTACGGCAAAGGGCTTGCCGACGAGACCAAGAAGGCGATGAACGACGCCGGTATGCAGGAGGCGATGTACGAGGCGACCAACGCCGACGACAAGGATTTCTCGGCGCTGATCAGCAAGATGAAGCAGGCGCAGATCGCCCTCATCTATCTCGGCGGCTACCACACCGAGGCCGGCCTCCTGGTGCGCCAGGCGCGCGAGCAGGGGCTGGCGGCGCCGCTGATGGCGGGCGACGCGCTCGCCAGCGACGAATTCTGGACCATCACCGGGCCGGCGGGCGAGGGCTCGCTCATGACCTTTGCGCCGGAGCCGCGCAACCTGAAGACGGCACAGGCGGCGGTGACGAGGTTCCGCGCGCAGGGCTACGAACCCGAGGGCTATACGCTCTTCACCTATGCGGCCTTGCAGGTCTATGCCGAGGCGGTGGCGCTGGCGAAATCGGACAAGCTCGACGCGGTGTCGAAGGCGATGTACGCCAACAAGTTCGACACGGTCATCGGCACCGTCGGCTTCGACGCCAAGGGCGACGTGGTCGGACCCGACTACGTCGTCTATGTCTGGCACAATGGCAAGCGCGAGGAGCTGCCGCACTAGGCGGCGCCGGGGAAGGGCGGCTCGTCCGCAGGGTGCGGGCTTTCGCGCCCGGATCAAGTCCGGGGCGCTGCCGCCCCTCGGCGCCGGACCGCCTGCCTCCGCGATAATTGTTCCGAGCGCGAGGGAGCGGCAGACTGGATCGGAAAAGGCAGGGAGAAACCCATGGATGAGCTTGAGCAGCTGCGCCGGACGCCGTTGCCTTTCGCGCGATTGCTCGGCATCCGCTATACCGCCGCGGCCAAGGACAAGGTGAGCGCCGAGCTGTTGGTGCGCGACGAGCTGTGCACGCTGCCGGCGGTGATGCATGGCGGCGCCATCATGGCGTTCGCCGATACGCTGGGCGCCGCCGCGACCCTGCTCAACCTGCCCGAGGGCGCCGGCACCACGACGATCGAATCCAAGACCAATTTCCTCGCCCCGGCGCCGGCGGGGAGCACAGTCCTCGGCGAGACCATCCCGGTCCATCGGGGCCGACGCACCATGGTATGGCAGACGCGCGTCACCACTGCGGAAGGCAGGCTGGTGGCGGTGGTGACGCAGACGCAGATGGTGCTGGACAAGAAGTGACGGCGGCGCCCGGCGATTCGGCGAGCGGCTGCGCCGGTCCTCACGCATTTCGGCAAAGGCGAGACCTCGCTGCGCCTCTTCACCACCCTCGGCGCGGCGTATGACACGACGCTGCGGGAAATCCGCATTCCCGTCGACTCCGTCATTGCGCATTTGGCTCGGACCGAGGAATGCGGCAGGCGATCCTCGATGTCTGGGTGTTCGAGCATCGCCGTTTCC
>JASHRZ010000126.1 GCA_030037055.1 Alphaproteobacteria bacterium | reverse complement strand
CCACCAGCCCGGCGAAATGCGCCATGTCGACCATCAGCACCGCGCCGATCTCGTCGGCAATGCGGCGGAAGCGCGCGAAGTCGATGACGCGGCTATAGGCCGAGCCGCCGGCGATGATGAGCTTCGGGCGTTCCGCGCGCGCGATGCGCTCGACCGCCTCGTAGTCAATGAGGCTGCTGTCGCGATCGACGCCGTAGAAGACCGGACGGAACCATTTGCCCGAGACGTTGACCGGTGAGCCATGCGTCAGATGCCCGCCGGCCGCGAGATCCATGCCGAGGAAGCTGTCGCCTGGCTTGAGGCAGGCCATGAAAACCGCCTGGTTCGCCTGCGAGCCGGAATGCGGCTGGACGTTGGCGAAGCGGCAGCCGAACAGCGTCTTGGCGCGGTCGATGGCGAGCTGCTCGGCCTGGTCGATGAATTCGCAGCCGCCGTAATAGCGCCGGCCGGGATAGCCCTCGGCGTATTTGTTGGTGAGCACCGAGCCCTGCGCCTCGAGCACCGCGCGCGAGACAATGTTCTCCGAGGCGATCAGCTCGATCTGGTCGCGCTGGCGGCTGAGCTCGCGGCCGATCGCGGCGGCAATCTCGGGATCGCTCTCGGCGAGCGAGGCCGAGAAGAAGGCTGGAGCAAGAGCAAAAGGGGCGGCGGTGCTACGGGAGGACATGGACATGACCTGGCTGGAGGATAGGCGGATGGGCGTCAGGAGAGCTTCGCAACGCGACGCGCGTGGCGGCCGCCATCGAAGCCGGTGGTGAAGAACGTCCTGAGGCAGTCCTTGGCCAGCTCGGGACCGAGCACGCGTCCGCCCAGCACCAGAACGTTCGCATCGTTATGTTGGCGCGCGAGCCGCGCGGTCAAGGCGTCATGCACCAGCGCGCCGCGCAGCGCGCGATGGCGGTTGACGGCGATCGACATGCCGATGCCGGTGCCGCAGATCAGCACGCCGCGCTGCGCGCGGCCGCTTTCGATCGCCTGCGCCAGCGTCCAGGCCATGTCAGGATAATCGACCGCTTCGCCGTTCATCGTGCCGAGATCGAGCACCTCGAGGCCGAGCGCGCGCAGCTCCGGCACCAGGATGCTCTTCAGATCGAAGCCGCCGTGATCGGCAGCGATGGCGACCGTTTCGGGCATCGACATCGACGGGAACGAAATCACGCGGTTATCCTACCAGATGTCGCGGTCGCTTGCCAGCCGCCTACCATCCGTCGCGTCGTTGTCTTTGGTCTCACGGCATTTCCCCACAAACGGGAAATGGACGGTCGCGGCGGGCCCACTAAAACGTGTCGGCAAGTCCCAAAATCTTTGCCACTGCAGCGGCGATATTGCCGCTTCGTCTTGCCGATGCTCAAACTCGCCCGGTCATCTCGATCTTTCCTAATGTTCATTATTCTCGAGTCAAGTGGTTCTGATTGACAGGTGAAATTCATCCTGCAATTATGTTGACGAATTCTCACTCTTGATTGGGGGGCCGCGGTAATGGCAGAGCCAACGCCGAATAAGGTGGCCGAGGAGGAGTTGCTCCGCATGACGGCGGATATTGTCGCCGCCTATGTCAGCAACAATACGCTGCCCACGGCGCAGATCGCCGAAGTGATCGGCACCGTCTACCTCTCGCTGAAGGCGCTCGAAGGCAAGGCGGGGGAAGCGAAAGCGGAGCCGTTGCGCCCGGCCGTGCCGGTGCGCAAGTCGATCACGCCCGACTATCTCGTCTGCCTCGAGGACGGCAAGAAGTTGAAGATGCTGAAGCGGCATCTGCGCTCGACCTACAACATGACGCCCGACGAGTACCGCCAGAAATGGGGGCTGCCGGCCGATTATCCCATGGTGGCGCCGAACTACGCGCAGCAGCGTTCGGCCTTCGCCAAGAAGATCGGCCTGGGCCGCGGCACCGGCCGCCAGGCCGGCAAGCGCGCCCTCGCCGCCAACACCAAGAAGTAACCCGCGGGCTCCAGGCCCGCGCTCCCTCATGCCTTTGCGAACCGGGCGCGGTCATGCGGCTGGGCGAAGTCCAGCGCCGGGCCGCCCGGCACGATGCGCGTCGGGTTGATCGCGGGCATGCTCATGTAATAGTGCCGCTTGATATGATCCATGTTCACGGTGCCGGCCACGCCCGGCACCTGGTAGAGCTCCCGTAGATAGTTCGACAGGCTGCGATAGTCGATGATCCGCCGCAGATTGCATTTGAAGTGGCCGTAATAGACCGCGTCGAAGCGCAGGAGGGTGGTGAACAGCCGCCAATCGGCCTCGGTCAGCCGGTCGCCCACGAGGTAGCGCTGGCGCGACAGGCGCTCTTCGAGCCAGTCGAGGGCGGCGAAAAGGTCGCGGAACGCCTCGTCATAGGCCGTCTGCCGCGTGGCGAAGCCGGCGCGGTAAACGCCGGCATTGACGCCGTTGAACACGAGCTCGTTGATCTCATCGATCTCGCGGCGCAGCTCCACGGGATAATAGTCGCGGCGCTCTTCGGTAAAGGCCGCGAAGGCGGAATTGAACATGCGCGTGATCTCCGGCGATTCATTGTTGACGATAGTGCGCCGCTCCTTGTCCCATAGCACGGGGACGGAGACACGCCCCGTATAGCGCGGCTCGGCCCGCAGGTAGATCCCGCCGAGCCAATGCGCGCCGTTGACCGTATCGGGCAGGGTGCCTGGGCCGTCGCCGAACTCCCAGCCTTGGGCACCCATGACCGGCTCGACGATCGACACGGAAATCACGCTCTCCAGCCGCTTCAGCATGCGCATGATGACGGTACGATGCGCGAACGGGCAGGCGAGCGAC
>JASHRZ010000125.1 GCA_030037055.1 Alphaproteobacteria bacterium | reverse complement strand
CGGCTCGCCGGCGGGCTCGTGCGCCTTTCCGCCGAGCTCTCGGCCGATGTCGTGCAGGAGTGTGTCGTCAGCCTGAAGGCGCTGGCGAGCCGAGTGGAGGACAGCTTCGCCTTGCTCTATGGCGAGGGGCAGGACACCTCGCGCGAGGTGGTGCTGAGCGGCACCGCGGAGCTGGTCGAACCGATCGAGGGCGGGTTTATCGATATCGGCGAGGCGGTGGCGCAGCAGCTGTCGCTGGCGCTCGATCCCTATCCGCGCGCTCCTGGCGTCGAGGCGCCCGACGCCGCGGCGAGCGGGGCCGGCGCCTCGCCTTTTGCCGCGTTGTCGCGCTGGAGGAAAAAGGGTTAACCGCCGCCGAGGAGCGGCAATAATGTTGCCAGTCAGCGGGTTTTTCGCTACTTACACGCGGCCTCTCGCCCCACCGGGCTTTTGCGGGTAGATCCTAATGGCAGTTCCCAAGAAGAAGTCATCGAAGTCGCGTCGCAACATGCGCCGCGCCCACCACGCCCTGAAGGCGCCGAGCTATGTCGAATGCTCGAATTGCGGTGAGATGAAGCGCCCGCACCATGTCTGCGGCGCCTGCGGCTATTACGACGGCCGCGAGGTGAGGGCGACCGCGGCGGAGACGGCGTGAGCCGTCTGGTCCGGGTGCGGCGCCGTTGAGCGACACGGTCACCATTGCGCTCGACGCCATGGGGGGCGACCGCGCCCCGGAAATGGTGGTGAAAGGGGCAAGCATCGCGCTGCAACGCTTCCCGCAGGCGCGGTTCCTGTTCTTCGGCGCCGAGGCCAGCATCCGGCCGCTGCTCGCCAAATTGCCGCGGCTCAGCGCGCGCGCGAGCATCCACCACACCGACGAGATCATCACCGGCGACGCCAAGCCGTCGCAGGCGCTCCGCGCGGGGCGGCGCTCGAGCATGCGGCTTGCCATCGACGCGGTCGCGGACGGCGAGGCCGACTGCATCGTCTCGGCCGGCAATACCGGCGCGCTGATGGCGATGGCGAAGTTCGCGCTGAAGACGCTGCCGGGCATCGACCGGCCGGCGATGGCAGCGGGCTTCCTGACGCATCGCGGCGAGAGCGTGATGCTCGATCTCGGCGCCAACGTCGAGTGCGACGCCGACAATCTCGTGCAGTTCGCGCTGATGGGCGACGTGTTCGCCCGCACCGTGCTCGGCCTGCTGAAGCCGACGGTTGGCATTCTCACCATCGGCTCGGAAGAGCTCAAGGGCCATGAGGAAGTGCGCGCGGCGGCGGCGCGGCTGCGCCGCCCCGACTCGCCGCTGCGCTTCCACGGCTTCATCGAAGGCGACGACATCGCCGCCGGCACCGTCGATGTCGTGGTGACCGACGGGTTCACCGGCAACATCGCGGTGAAGACGGCCGAGGGCACGGCGCGGCTCTACTCGGAATTCCTGCGCGCCGCCTTCAAGCATTCGCTGACCGCGCGCATCGGCTATGTCTTCGCCGCGCCCGCGCTCAAGAAGCTGCGCGAGCGGCTCGATCCCAGGCGCTACAACGGCGCCGTCTTTTTGGGACTGCAGGGCATCGCGGTGAAGAGCCATGGCGGCTCCGACGCGCTTGGCTTCGCCAACGCCATCGGCGTCGCCGTCGACATGAAGGTCAATGGCTTTCTCGACCAGATCCGCGCCGGCCTGGCGAGCCTCGCGGCGCTACAGACGCCCGCCGCACTCTAAGACGCGATGGCACTGCGCTCCCAAATCATCGGCTGCGGCGCCTATCTGCCGGAGCGGGTTGTCACGAATGCCGAGCTGGCGGAGCGGCTCGAGACGTCGGACGAGTGGATCGTACAGCGCACCGGCATCCGCCAGCGCCATGTCGCGGCGCCGGGCGAACTGACCTCGGATCTGGCATCGCATGCGGCAAGGCGTGCGCTCGAGGAGGCCGGGCTCAAAGGGGCGGAGATCGACCTCATCGTGCTCGCGACGGCGACGCCCGACAACACCTTCCCCGCGACCGCCACCAAGGTACAGGCCCGGCTCGGCATGACGCAGGGCTGCGCCTTCGACGTTCAGGCGGTGTGCACGGGCTTCATCTATGCGCTCGCCACCGCCGATAATTTCATCCGCTGCGGCCAGGCGCGGCGCGCGCTGGTCATCGGCGCCGAGACCTTCTCGCGCATCCTCGACTGGGGGGATCGCGGCACCTGCGTGCTGTTCGGCGACGGCGCCGGGGCGCTGGTGCTGGATGCGCGTCGCGACGAGGGCGGGGCCGCTCGGGAGCGCGGGCTGCTCTCGACCCATCTTCATTCCGACGGCGCGCAATACGACGTGCTCTATGTCGATGGCGGCCCGTCCTCCACCGGCAGCTGCGGCTTCCTGCGCATGCAGGGCAAGGAGGTGTTCCGCCAGGCGGTGCATCGCCTGGCGGAGGTGGTCGATGAAACGCTCGTTGCCAACCGGCTCGCGGCCAAGGACATCGACTGGCTGGTTCCGCACCAGGCCAACCTCCGCATCATCGACAGCATGGGCCGCAAGCTCGGCCTGCCGCCGGAGAAGGTGGTGATTACCATCGACCGTCACGCCAACACCTCTGCCGCCTCGGTGCCGCTGGCGCTGGCCGAAGCGGCCCGCGACGGCCGGATCAAGCCCGGCCAGCTCGTGCTGATGGAGGCGATGGGCGGCGGCCTTACCTGGGGCGCGGCGCTGGCGCGGTGGTAGGGTCCGCGCCGTTCTTCGCGAATCTATCCACAAGATAAGATTCTTCGATTAACCGTCTGTAATTGACGGATTTCCCGCGCAGGTCTAACGTTTCCTCGCAGGGAGGAAAATACTCATGGCCGGGCAGACGGTAACGCGCGCGCAGCTGAGCGAGGCCGTGTACCAGGAGGTTGGCCTGTCGCGGAACGAATCGGCCGAGCTGGTCGAGACGGTGCTCAACGAAATCTCCGCCGCCTTGTCGCGCGGCGAGATGGTCAAGATCTCCTCCTTCGGCAGCTTCGCCGTGCGCCGCAAGGGCAAGCGCATTGGCCGCAATCCCAAGACCGGCAAGGAGGTGCCGATCAATCCGCGCCGCGTGCTCGTGTTCCGTGCCTCGCATGTGCTCAAGGATCAGATCAACACGGCGCTGAGCAAGACCGGCGCCGCCCAAGGCGCGCGTCAGGCTTGACCCATGTCCGACCTCTTTGATGCTCCGCCGGCGGCGGGGCCCGAGCGCTCTCCGCGCCGCCAGGCTAAATCGGCCGAGGCGTTCCGCACCATCAGCGAAGTCGCGCATGAGCTCGAGGTGCCGCAGCACGTGCTGCGCTTCTGGGAATCGCGTTTTCCGCAAGTGAAGCCGCTGAAGCGCGCCGGCGGCCGGCGCTACTACCGCCCCGACGACGTCGTCCTCCTCCGTCGCATCCGCCAATGCCTATACGATCAGGGGTACACCATCAAGGGCGTGCAGAAGCTGCTGCGCGAAGGTGCGCTCAAGGGCGAGGGCGCGCTGGCGCGCGCGCCGGCCGCTGCCGCGGCGCCGGCGCGCAGGGGGGAGAGCAAGGAGACCGGCCCGCGCGCCGCATTGATTGAGCTCAGGCGCGAACTGCAGGAGCTGCGCGATCTCTTGAAGCAAGGCGGGCGGTAAGCGCGCCCGCCGGCAAGGCGTTGCGCCGGCGCGGTACGGTACCTATAGTTTCCGGCCACGGTCGGGCATTAGCGCAGCCTGGTAGCGCACCAGCATGGGGTGCTGGGGGTCGTCAGTTCGAATCTGACATGCCCGACCATTTTTGTCGCGAAATCAGATAATTGGCGGCGTAGGCTGAGGTTTTGCGCGAGATCGCGCGCGGCCCGGCTCAGGCGATCGGTTTGGCGAGCACCGGGCTGGGCTCGGCGTGCACCGGCAGGCGCGCCGGGCGCTGGCGCGCGATGCTGGCGCGGCCCGCATCGGTGAGTTTGCAGACCAGCCAGCCCGGCTTGATCGGGTTCTGGAACCAGGGCTGCGCCCAGCCCTGCTGGATGCAGGCCTGGATCGTGCGGGGGTCGATGCGCTGGCCGTCGCCATCGAAGAGGGGCAGCTTGCCGCCGGGCTGGTCGAGGCCGCGCCGCAGCCAGGCGCGCTGCGCCGGGCTCGGCACCGGCTTGCGGGTGACGTGGAACGCGCTCATCGCGGGCCTCCCTCCCTCGACTTTGCGGCGAGTCGATGTTAAGCGGGGAGAGCGCGAAGGCCAAGTGCCAAGAGGTTAAGAGGCGCCAGGAATCGGAGGGCGGATTTGAGCGTGATGTTCGTCTATGTCACCGCCGGCGATGCCGCCGAGGCGCGCCGCATCGGCCGTGCCGCGGTCGAGGCGCGCCTTGCCGCCTGCGCCAATGTCATCGCCGGCATGCGCTCGATCTATTGGTGGCAGGGGAGGCTCGAGGAGACAGAGGAGGCAGTGCTCATCCTCAAGACCACCGAGGAGCGGCTCGAGGCGCTGGTGGCGCGGGTCAAGGAGCTGCATTCCTATGACTGCCCCTGCATCGAGGCGCTGGCGGTGATGGGCGGGCACCGGCCCTTCCTCGAGTGGGTGGCGCGGGAGACGCAGGAGATCGCCGCGGCGGAAAGCGACGGGTTGTCCGATGGCGGCTGATAGGGCAGCCTCTGAGGCAGCCCATCGCCGGAGCCCCGGATGAACAAGCGCTCGGCCCGTCTCGCCCTTGTCTTCGCCAATGCCGGGCATGTGACGACGCATCTGCTTATGCTGCTCTACCCGACGGTGGTGCTGGCGCTGGAGAAGCGCTTCACGCTGAGCTATGGCGAGCTGATGCTGCTGTCGCTGCCCGGCACCGTGCTCTACGGCGCCGGCGCGTTGCCGGCAGGCATTCTCGGCGACCGCTGGAGCGCCGAGCGGATGATGGTGCTGTTCTATGTCGGCAGCGGGCTTGCGGCGATCGCGACCGGTCTCGCCACCGGGCCGCTCGGCCTCGCCATTGGCCTCGGGGCGATCGGCCTCTTCGGCTCGATCTATCATCCGGTCGGCATCGCCTGGCTGGTGCGCAATGCCGAGAATCGCGGCCGCATCCTCGGCTGGAACGGCATTTTCGGCAGCATCGGCGTCGGCATCGCGCCGGCCACCGCCGGAGCGCTGACGCAATGGATCGACTGGCGTGCCGCGTTCCTCGTGCCGGGTGCGGCGGCGCTCGTCCTCGGCCTGGCGCTCGCCCTGCTGGTGCGCCAAGGCGCGGTGGCGGCATCCGAGACCGACCTTAAGCCGCAGCCCGAGCCCAGGCGCGGCGAGGTGATGCGCGCCTTCTTCGCGCTTTCGGTGACGATGTTGGCGGCGGGCATCATCTATCAGTCGATGACGGTGGCGCTGCCCAAATTGTTCGAGCAGCGGCTCGGCGAGCTCACGGCGGACGGCACGCTCGGCGCCGGCGGCTTCGCCAGCCTGGTGTTCGCCGAGGGCATGTTCATCCCGCTGATCGGCGGCTGGCTTGCCGACCGCTATTCCTTGAAATGGGTCTATGTCGGCAGCTGGCTGCTGGCGGTGCCGGCGCTGCTGGTCTCGCTGCATCTGGCCGAGCTGCCGCTCTTTGCCGCGACCGTCGTGGTGTTTTCGCTGATGTCGCTGTCGACGCCGGCGGAGAACGCGCTGCTGGTGCGCTACACGCCGGGCCGCTGGCGCGCCACGGCCTTTGGCGCCAAATTCGTGCTGTCGCTGGGGGTGAGCGCGCTCGGCCTGCCGCTGGTCGCCTTCATCTTCGACCGCACCGGGGATTTCGCCTGGCTGTTCCTCGTGCTCGGCGCGCTCGCCACCGCGATCGTCGCCGCCGGCGCGTTTCTGCCACGCGACGGCGAGCGCGCCCCGGAAGCCGCGGCGGCGCCGGCGGAATGAGCATCCCCGTCGACCGCATCGACCATTTCGTGCTGACGGTCAGCGACCTCGAGGCGAGCCTGCGATTCTACGAGCGCGTGCTGGGCGCGCGCATCGTGCCGCCTGCGCAAGGCGGCGGCCCGACCGCAGTAGCCTTCGGCCGACAGAAGATCAACCTCCATGTCGCCGGCCGAGAGTTCGAGCCGAAGGCGACGCACCCGACCGTCGGCGCCGGCGATTTCTGTCTCATCACTGAGGCGCCGATCGCTTTGGTGCTGGCGCAGCTCGAAGCGTGCGGCGTGCCGGTGGAGCTCGGCCCGGTGCCGCGCCGCGGCGCGCTCGGGCCGATGACCAGCGTCTACTTCCGCGATCCCGACGGGAATCTTGTGGAGGTGGCGCGCTACGGTTGACACGCGTCTCCGCGGCGCGGCCGTGGTCTACCGCAGCTCCGGAAAATCCTCCTCCCAGAACTCGAGCGCGCCGCGGCGGCCTTGCGCGCGCGCCTCGGCCTCGCTGCCGCGCAGCTCGACGCGGCGGATCTTGCCGGAGACGGTTTTCGGCAACGCGGCGAATTCGATGCGCCGGACGCGCTTGAAGGGCGAGAGGCTGTCGCGCAGATGGCGAAAGATCGCGAGCGCTGTGTCGCGGGTGGGGGCACGGCCCGGCGCCAGCGCGATGAAGGCCTTCGGCACGGCGAGGCGCAACGGATCGGGCGAGGGCACGACGGCGGCTTCGGCCACGGCGGGATGCTCGATCAGCGCGCTTTCGAGCTCGAAGGGGCTGATGCGGTAGTCGGAGGCTTTGAACACGTCGTCGGCGCGGCCGACATAGGTGAGGTAGCCCTCCGCATCGCGCATCGCCACGTCGCCGGTGCGGTAGACCGTGTCGGCCAGCGGCGCGATCGAGCCGTCATCGTTCTGATAGCCCTGCATCAGCCCCGTGGGGCGCGGATCGAGAAAGAGGGAGATCTCGCCTTCCTCGACCTCCTTGCCCTCGGGGTCGAGCAGCGCCACGCGATAGCCCGGTAGCGGCCGTCCCATCGCGCCCGGCTTGACCTTCTGCCCGGGAGGGTTGCCGATCTGGGCAGTGGTCTCGGTCTGACCGTAGCCGTCGCGGATGGTGAGGCCCCAGGCGGAGCGGACGCGCTCGATGACCTCGGGATTGAGCGGCTCGCCGGCGCCGACGAGCTGTTTGAGGCGCATCTTCCAGGCGCCGAGATCCTCCTGGATCAGCATCCGCCACACCGTCGGCGGCGCGCAGAAGCTGGTGATGCCGCAGCGCTGAAGCGCGTCGAGCAGCGCCTTGGCGTCGAAGCGCGGCTGGTTGAGCATGAACACCGTGGCGGCGGCGTTCCACGGCGCGAAGAAGCAGCTCCAGGCATGCTTCGCCCAACCCGGCGAGGAGATGTTGAGATGGATGTCGCCGGGTTGGAGGCCGAGCCAGTACATCGTCGAGAGATGGCCCACGGGATAGCTCTGATGGCTGTG
>JASHRZ010000124.1 GCA_030037055.1 Alphaproteobacteria bacterium | reverse complement strand
ATCGCCGATGTTCCGAATCTCGACGAAGCGGTGGTCGCGGCCGATGCGGGTCTGCGCCGCCTTGCGCACGAGGCGCAGCAACTGACGCTGCTGTTCTGCAAGCGCGTCCTGCCGCGCCAGTTGCGCCGTCCTGTAGCGCCCGTAGAGCCGCAGCAGCGGGGTGCCGTCGATCATGGCGCAAGCACTGTCCGATGAGGGAAGGTGGCAGCCACCGCCTCGGGCGTGAGCGGCATAGCCACATAATCGCCGCGCAGCCAGAGGGCGAGCTGGTCCGCAAAGGTAGTGCTGTTCAACCAACCGTCCTGCCCGCCCAGCAAGGCGAAGTAGTTGCGATCCGGATGGGCCAAATCGGAGATGTGCCGCGCCGATGAGCCGTATCGGCTCGCGTGCCGTCCGTCGCTGAGCGGATGCGCGGTCTTCAGCAGCGTTTCCGAGCTTCCCGCAGCGGGTAGATCGGCCACGGCATAGGCCCGTCCGACCAAGGGCATGAGCGCCAGAGGATGGCCCAGCCGCAAGCGATGCAGCGTGCCCCACACCGCACGATGCGCCATCGCCTTCGCCGCACCGCGCACCGCCGGAATGAGTGCCCGGTCGCGATCTTCGGCGGCCGCTGACCGCACATCATCCCAGATCAAGCCGCGCATCGCCCACGAGGCGGCGTATGCCTCGCGGCGCCGGTGATCGACAAGCCGTCGCGCCAGATGGCAAGACAAAAGCTCGAAGGCGAGCGCTCCTCGCGAGTCCGCGCCATAGGCTCCGTCCCAGCCCCTCAGCTCGGCGATGAGGCTTTCTTCCCGTGCGCTTCGCCGCCCCGGGACGGCCGCCAGCCAAGCCAGCAGCAGGTCGCGCTGGTGGAGCGCGGCCGTCCAGTGGACATCGCGCTGGATCTTCGCGGCGGCCTCGACCGACAAGCCTCCCTCGGCCGAAAGGAGTTGGTCGAGCCGCTGCTTCCGGTCCGGCGGCGAGAAATGATGCCCGATCAGCATGTCGGTCCCCGCGGGTCTCTCATTCGCGGAGGCGATGAACCCTTCGGGGGGGTCGAGGCAGGATGGAAGCTGGTTGCCGGTGATCTTTATGTTCCATCCGTCTGTGGCTCCCGCTTCCGTCACGAGGTCCGGCGGTGCGGCCCCGCGGCGGTGCGGCAGATGAGCGGCCATCAGCCGCCCGATATGGCCCGCCGGATCGGCGTACAGCATGCGTTGGCCAGGGACCGCGAAGCCGCCGAGCGCCTGCTGAAACTCGGCCCAATTCCTCGCGCGATTGACGCGCAGCATGGCGGTCATTTCATCGCTTGGCTGATGGCCGATCCATCGGAGAGCCAACACGTCGCTGCCCGAGCGCAGCCACGGGATGTCGGTGACGACCGGGCCCCAGCTTGTCTCTCGTATGCGGATCTTGCGGCGGCGGCCCCATCGGACGGCGATCACGACGTCCCGTTCTCGGATCCCGGCTTGCCCATCGGCGGACACCGCGACCAAATCGCTGCTCGCGGCGTGCAGGCTCGTGCCTCCCCAGGCAAGCCAGGGATTTCGCCCCAGGGCCACGAACGGTAATCCCGGAACCATAAGCCCAACCGCGTGATAGGACGGGGACTTCATCCCGGCGATGATCCAGGGGTTGGGAAGGAACAGCGCCAGATGAGGATCGCTGGCGATGAGCGGCGCGCCGCTTGCGGCTCTTGCCGGCGATACGACAAAGGAATTGCTTCCGGATCGAGGCGCCGCACCGACCGCGCTGGAGATTCCACGGGTCAAGACGGGCTGCGTGGATCCCGCCGCGTCCGGCGAGAAGATTTCGTGGCAGACAAGCCGGCGCCAGAGCAGCGGCCAACCGGGGTCGGTGCGTAGACCCAGCAGCCGGAGCCAGACGATCCAGTTCACATCGACGCTCACGAGCCGGCCGAGCGTCAATAGATCGGCGAGGCTCCAAGGCTCGCGCTGCAGCGCGAACAGGCGGAATTCCCGCGGCAACGCCTCTGCCGCGGCGATGTGGTGGTTCAGCCCACGCACGAACGCCTCGAGCCAGCGGCGCGTCTCTTCCGGCAGGTCGCGCGCAATCGCCGGCACCGCGCGACCGATATCGAGAGTGCGCATCAACCGATCGACCTCGACGCCAAGGGGACCGATCATCTCCGCCAGACGCCCCTGCGACAGGCGACGCATCATCTCCAGCTGCCCAAGGCGAAGATGAGCATGGACCAAGCCGAGAGCGGTGGCGAGGTCGTCGTCCGTTTCGGCCTTGATGTAGGGAATGTGATGCTCGTCCCAATAGACCGTGACCGGCGCCGTGATCGGCAGGCCGATCCGGGGCAGCATCGCGAGGCGATCCCGCAGGGTAAGCTTCGGGCGCCGCCGCACGCTGCATCTGACGATATGTCCGAAGAGCAGCGCTGCTCCCGCGAGGCGGTCACCGCGCACGGTTCGACCTTGCGGGTCCGGCCGCGGTTTCGCCGGCCTTTTGCCCGCCGCCGACGGAGAGCTCGGCATTCCTCGTTGCGCTGGCGCGCGCCGGCAAAGCCGTCGGCGAGCGGCGCGAAGGCAAGGCGCCTGGCCGAGGCAGCCTGGTACGCTTCCGAACTGTCACGCCCGTCGATGTCATTCCGCCCCTCGCCCGAGGTGCCTTCGCTCCGTGGCGAAAGGTCCTGCTCGGGAAGGACCTTGCTCGCGCTGGGCAGGCGGCGCCTGTTCTCGGCTCCATCGGTGTCGATGCGCGAGGCGGATCAAGCCGGCTTCAATGCGCGCAAAAGCGAGCGTTTTGCGGTGCCGGCGTCCGAGAGCAATACCGAGCTGACGTGCCAGGGCCAGGACCGACGGCAGCGGGGCCGGGTCCGCCTTCGGCCAGAAGGGACGCAGCTCGCGCAGGAAGATGTTTGCAGTGACGGGGCCCACGCCGTAAAAGGCGTTGAGCCGTGCCTCGAGATCGGCGGGGTCGCGAGCGGCGTCGCGAAGTCGCGAAAGCCGGCCGCCATACTGGTCGAGCAGCGTTCGGCAGTCGCGCAGAATTTGCTCGGACTTCCGGCCGTCATATCTCACATAGCCGCCTTCGCGCATCACAGGATTGACCAGGAAGTCCCACCCCGCGGCGATGATCTGGCGTGGCGTGGTCAAGCCGTGCCGGCAGAAGGATTGATAGGTCCGGCGCGCGATGGTCTCGCCGATGCGTCCGCCGAAGAGGAGGCTGGCCAGGAACCAGCGGAAATAGTCGCTATCCCTTCCGGATGCCAGATCGATGCCCAGGTCTTCCGCATAGAGCGGGCTGCGCTTCAGCTCCTTCAGGCTTATGGAAGGGCTTAGGACCGCGCGGCGCCGCATGGGTCAGTCTTGCTTCGGACGCTGTCGTTCCGCATCAAGCAAATGGTAGACGCGCGCGATCCTGCCATGTGCCGAGTCGTGCGCGATGCGGCGGAAATAGTCTTGGGTTGAAAGCCAGGCATGGGCTTCCTTGACGTCTTCCGCGGTCGCCCCGGTGGCGATGATTTGCGCGATGACACCGTCGTCTACGGGACCCACGATCTGCACGATGTCGCTCGCCGTCGCGGCGTGATGCGGATGTTTCCTGGCCATGCCCGTCTCCCGGCTCAGACGGCACCTTCCCATTCTCCTAGGCTCAGCATACCTCGCGGGCACCAAAGCCTGTCCTTGACGCAGATCAAGCCAGCCTGGCCCAGCGGCGGTCGGCATCGGAGCTTGGCTCGGTGCTTCCGGTCGGGCTCAGCAATTTGATCCACATCATGGCCGGAGGTCTCGGCCACGGTCATTTTATCGGGAGCGGCGTGGCTGCCCGGAAGGACGAGCGCGACGCAAGTCTTTGGAGCGCCATCCCATGCTGAGCTTGGAGGACTGCATCGCGCTGAGCGATCTCACGCCCGAGGAGGTGGATGCCATCGCCGAGCACGAGCATCTTCCGGAAATCATCGCCGCGGAGCTCGGTTTCTATCTCGTCCATTGCGCGGACGGGCGGCAGGCCATCAGGGCCATCATCCGCGATGACATCGCAGCGGCGCGCGCGCGGCGCGACTTCCGGCGCGCGGCCGAGCTGAAGCTCCTGTTGCGCCACTTCATCGAACGCTGCCGCGCCAATCCGGCCCTGTACGAAGGATCGATCGTCCCGGCCGGAGGCCATTCATAGGCGACGGCGCGTCCCTGAACCCACGGAATGAGCCTGGATCGACACGGCCGAAGCGGAGGCTTGACGCAGATCAATGATCAAGAGCCGCCGGCGCCGAATATTTCCGTCGAGCACCGTCATCTCCTGCCCTTGGAATGTGGCGCGGCGCGCTCGACTGATGTCCGTGAAGGAGCTCACCCATGTTGAATCCAAGCGGCGATAGCGCGGAGGTTGTAGCGCTTGCCTTGCTCGAGCGCATCGCGCGCAGCGAGGGCCGCCATTTCGAGATCGCTCCGCAACAGGGCTCAACGGCAGACCGCCAATGGATCCTCGACACCTATTTCGACTGCCTGAGCGCGGTGCGCGGGCATCGCGCCAAGACAGCCGCACTCCAAGCTGAGGAGGTATGACCACAGGCTGCATTCCTGGACGGGAGCGTTCTGACTGAGAGCGTTCCGCCGGCCGCCAAAGAGGCGGCGCGTCGCCTTCACCGAACCGGAGAACAACGCCGAGCGACTTCAATCGTCGCGCGCGACACGCGGCCAAAGGTCGCGCAGCTCCTCGGGCATCATTCGCGTGAGCTTCGCAACTTCGCCCGGCTCGACCTTTTCCCACATCACGGCGAAGACCGCCTGAGCGACGCGCTCGAGCCCCAGCCCGAAGCCGGCCTGGAACTCTGAACGGATACGCTGCAGAAACGCCTCCTTGTGTCGAAGCCGGGCAGGCGTCGAGTCGGGATGCCAACCCTCATAGTAGACACCACGCAACAGTATCGGCAGCTGGTCGCCAAGATGCGCTGCGGTATTCGCCCCGAGCTGATCGCGGAGCGCATGAAGCGTCGTCCGCAGCGCCTTGAAGGCGAGCTCTCGCTCGCCGACTCCCAATTGGTCCGCGACCGCGCTAATCCAGGCGTTGGTCTCGTGGACCGTCTTGTCGAATGCGGCGAGACCGGTGATCGACATCGAGCTCCTCCGGCATCTCCGTGCAGACCGCCGACCTGACGAGGTCGCCGCGGTCGATCAAGGCTCTATGTTTGTTGCAGCCGATAGCGACCGCGTTGACGTAGGTCAAAGCAGAAGCGCGGTGGGCGTCGGAGGCTGAAAGTTGTTCCATCGGCCCGGGCCGGCGGAAAGCGACTCTCCTGAATGAGCGAGTACCAGCCTGCGCCGCAAGTAAAGAGGAGTTGCTTGGTTCAGAAGAACGAGAAAGGCCACAATTTCGACCCCGATACCGGGACGTGCACGAGATGCGGCATGACCGTGCAGGCGTATGAAGACCATGGCAAGCCACCCTGCCGTGGCCATAAGGGCGAACGACCGCTGCGCTCCGCGCGCCCCGAGGGGGAGGATGAAGGCTGCGGGTTCCGCCGATCCGTCACGCTACGCCCGGCCCTATTGATGCAGGTCAATGATCAAGCGGCGCGCCAATGCTGAACTTCGGCAACCGACGGTCCGCCGCGCCGAAGGGAGCGGCCGAGGGAGTCGTTCATGCTCACAGTTCTCATCGTCGAGGACGAACAGGAGGTTCGCGACAGGGCGGAGGAGAGTCTCGGCATCGCCGGGTACCGGACCTTCGCTGCGCGCGACGCCAAGGACGCGCTGGCAATCCTGCACGAGCATCCGGAGATCGATCTGCTGTTTACCGATATCCGCATCGCCGGACCGACAGGCGGCATCGGCCTGGCCAGAGCCGCGAAGGATATGCGTGCGGATCTCAAGGTGCTGTACGCAACGCATAGGCCCGACGATCTGCTTGGCAGCGAGAGCCTGATCGACCCCGCGCAAATCCTTCGCAAGCCCTACCAGCCGATTGAGCTGCAGCGCGCGGTTGGCTGGCTGCTGCGGATTCCGGCCTGAACCGCGCCTTCGCCGTGAGTTTCCCGCGGAGAACACGCCCGTGCCGCGTCTCTTCGTCGCCATCGATCTGCCGGAAACGATCAAGGCCCAGCTTTCGGAGCTTCGGACGGCCGCCCTCGCGGCGCGATGGGTCGAACCGGAGAAACTTCATCTGACGCTTCGCTTCGTTGGCGAAGTCGATGAGGATGCTGCGCAAGCGATCGAGACCGCCCTGCGGCGTGTCGACGCGCCCCGCTTTTCGCTGACGCTCAAAGGCGTCGGCCACTTTCGCCGACATACCCTTTGGGCCGGGGTGCAGAACTGTCCGCCGCTCATATCGCTCCAGGGGCAGATCGAGCAGGCGATCTGCTGCGCAGGACTGCCGGAGGAGACCGGGCGCTTCGTGCCGCACGTCAAGCTCGCGCGCCTGGGCTGGCGCGGTCGAGGCCGGCTGCGGCGCTTTCTGGAGGACCGCGCGCCCTTCTGCGCCGATCCCTTCGAGGTCGAGCAGTTCAGCTTGATCGAAAGTCATCTTTCGGTGCAGGGCACCACGTACTGGCACCGAGCGGACTATAGGCTACAGCCGATCGGGCAAGGCCTCGTGGAAGCCGCAGGCGCGCCATAGCATCCTCGCGGGAGTGCCATCGATCCGCGCCGTGAGGTGCTGGGGGGGTCGGCTTGATCCAGGTCAAGGTGTAAACCGTTGGAGATGAATTAAATATGCGCGCTGCTGTGTGTTTCGCGGCCAATGAGATTCGCCGACGGGCCATGACATAGAAAGGACCGCCTGATATGGCAGAGACAGCCGACCCAACCGAGCCAAAGCGCGTGGTCACCAAGGCGGACATCGACGAAATCGTTGGCCGCCTCGACGACGCCGTGACGTCGGCCATCATCGCGACTGGCGCCAGCAGGGAAGAGCTGCTCGAAGCTTATTCCTGGCTCACCGCCGACGACGCTCAGCACCGTCGTCTCCACAGCGCCCCGCGCGGGACGATAGCCCAGCTATACGAGCTTCTTGAGGCGGAGATCGTGCCGCCCGACGAACGCTGAGGAGCGAGCCCTCGCCCCAGCGGTATCATGCGCGAGGTGTCCATGCCTGATCCCGATCTTCGGATCTACATCGGATCGTTGCCGCTGCGAGATGCTGCGGCGGTTGAAATCGTCGAACGAAAGGGAACCGGTCATCCTGATGCGATTTGCGACGCCCTTGCCGAGACGGCCAGCCAGGCGTTGTGCCGCCTTTACCGCGACAGGGCGGGCATGATTCTCCATCACAATGTCGACAAAGTGCTGCTCCGGGGCGGCGCGGCGCGGCCGGCCTTTGGTGGCGGCCAAGTGATCGAGCCGATCGAGATATTCCTGGCCGGGCGGGCCACCCGCCGCTTCCGAGGTGCGGACCTGCCGATCGAGCACTGCGTCGAGCAGGCGTGCCGGTCATGGCTGCACAACCACCTGCGCTACCTCGACGCCGATGCGCATGTAAAGCTCCACAAGCTGCTGCGCCCTTCCTCGGAGGCGCTTGTCGAGCTGTTTGCGCGGCGGCAGAGCGGCGGGATTGCGCTAGCAAACGATACATCTTGCGGCGTCGGCTACGCGCCGCTGAGCCCTTTGGAAAGGGCCGTCTATGCCGTGGAGCGTCATCTCAACGCGCCGGCGGTCAAAGCAGTCCATCCGGAAATCGGCGAAGACATCAAGGTCATGGGCGTGCGCCGCGGCCGCGCGTCGCGCCTGACGGTCGCCCTGGCCTTGGTCGATGCGCAGATCGGCACCGCCGAGGACTATCTTGCCAAAAAAACCGCTCTGCGCGACGAGGCGGCGGCCGTCGCGGTCGAGTGTCTGGGTTCGGAAGTGACGGTGGATGTCAATACCGCCGACGCGTCGCCCGACGGCCTTTATCTGACGGTGACGGGCACCTCCGCGGAGGCGGGTGACGATGGCGAGGTGGGTCGCGGCAATCGCACCAACGGCCTGATCACGCCCCATCGGCCGATGACCATGGAATGTGTTGCCGGGAAGAACCCGGTCAATCATGTCGGCAAACTCTATAACCTCGCGGCGGGCCTGATCGCCGAGGACATCGTGCGGACGGTCGGCGCGGTCACCGCCGCGGAGTGCTATCTCGTCAGCCAGATCGGGCAACCGATCGACCAGCCGCAGATTGTCGACCTGCGCGTACGCTCGGCCCGCGGCGCTTCCGTGGCGCGGCTGCGCCCCCGCATCGAGGAAATCGTGGCGGCGCAGCTGAAGCGCATGGGAGATTTCGCCGATGACCTGCTCGAGGGCCGGCTCGGCTTCGATTGCTGGCCGTTGCGACTGCCGACGGAAGTCGATGGCGCGGACGCCGCTGCGTTACCGACCCACTAGTTCTCCTTGATCTTCCACGGCTCGGCGATAGATCGGCAGACCGTGACGGATGGCGACGAGGCCGGTACCTTCGGCCGGTAGTGCCTCATGCGCTCCAAGCACGAGATAACCGCGAGGCACCAGCCTTTCGACCATCCGGCTCAACAGATGGCGCTGCACGGCTTCGTCGAAATACGTGAAGACGAGGTTCCGGCAGAGGATCAGATCGAAGGGACCATCGGGCATCGAGCGGCGGATGTCCTGCAGCGCGAATCGCACCTCTCGCCGGAACTCGGGAAGAAGGCACAGCAAATCCCCGGAGCGCAGGAAGGCGCGCGCGATCCACTCCGGCGGCAGATCCTTCAGCGAGCTGCGCCCATAGCAAGCCGCTTCCGCGCGACGCAGCATTACCTCGTCGCTGTCGGTCGCAATCACGGCGAAGTCGAGCCTCGGCCGGTCTGCCGCGACGGCGAACCGCCACAGCAGGGCAAGCGTATACGGCTCCTCGCCGCAGGCGCATCCGGCGCTCCAGCAGCGCAGGACGGCGTCGCCTCTTGTTTCCGCTGCTGTTGCCGCGGCGGGCAGCACTTGCCCGCCGATCGCGTCGAATATGTGGCGATCGCGATAGAACCGCGAGATCGGGATGCGGCACATCACATCGAGCCGGGCCCACTCGCCGGGCTCGCGAAGCAACAAGGCGCGATAGGCGTCTAGATTGTCAAGCCCCAGCTCCACGAGCCGGCGATTGAGCCGCTTGCCCACGAGCCGGCGCACCTTGCGGTAGCCGGGCCAGCGAAGTCCGAGCTCGGGCAGACACCATTTCAGAAACGCGATGCACGCCTGATCTGCAGCCATGAGATCCGAGATCGCAAAGCTTCGCTGTGGCCGGTTGGCGGCGGCGCATCGCCGCAATCCGTTGCCCGCCGATGCTAGAGTTCAGCCGGGGTGCCGCCGCCCTGAAGCGACGCGCGTTCGAGCGAGATCGGCAGCCTCTTGCCGCCCCAGCTGCCCGGCTCGGCCTCGAACACCCCGGCGCAGCGTTCGCCGCAGGCGGCGCAGCAGCCATCGGCGTCGAGGCGCCATGCCGTGATCAAATAGCCGTCGCGCCCGATCAAGAGCGCGCCGCAGCGATGACAATAGGTGCTGTCGCCATCGCGATCGTGGATGTTGCCGGTGAAGGCGTAGCGGATTCCGTTCTTGAGGGCGATCTGGCGCGCCCGTTTCAACGTCGAGGGCGGCGTCGGAGAGCGGTCGAGCATCTTCCAGGCCGGGAAGAACGCCGTGAAGAACAGCGGCACGTCCGGGCCGAGATTGTCCACGATCCAGCGCGTCATCGCATCGATCTCGCCGTCGGAATCATTGAGCCCGGGTATCATCAAATGGGTGATTTCGAGCCAGACGTTCGTTTGGCGCTTGAGATAGACCAGCGTGTCCAGGACCGGCTGCAGATGGGCACCGCAAACCTTGCGATAGAAGTCTTCGGTGAAGCCCTTCAGATCGACATTGGCCGCGTCGATGTCACGAAAGAATTCGCGCCGCGGCTCGGCACAGACATATCCCGCCGTCACCGCCACGTTCTTGACGCCCTGCTTGCGACAAGCCTCGGCCACGTCGACAGCGTATTCGTGAAAGATCGTGGGATCGTTGTAGGTAAATGCGACGCTGCGGCAGCCGAGATGCTTCGCCACGCGGGCGATCTGCTCGGGGCTGGCGGATTCGGCGAGCGTGTCGAATTCCCGCGACTTGCTGATGTCCCAGTTCTGGCAGAACTTGCAACCGAGATTGCAGCCGGCCGTTCCGAAGGAAAGCACCGAGGTGCCCGGCAGGAAGTGGTTGAGCGGCTTCTTCTCGATCGGGTCGATGCAGAATCCGCTGGATCGGCCATAGGTGGTCAGCACCATCCGGTCCTGCTGGCGCGCGCGCACGAAGCAGTAGGCTCTCTGGCCCTCGTGCAGCCTGCAGAAGCGCGGGCAGAGATCACATTGGATCCGGCCGTCCGCGAGCTTGTGCCAGTAACGCGCGGGATGCGGGTTGGGCTCGGGCATTGGCTCCTCCTGAGGCTCGCGTGCCGCAGATCCCGCGCCGGTTTCGCATCAGATGCGGACAAGGTCCGTATGTCCGAAGCCCTTCCGGTAATCGATCACCGAAATGACCTTGGGTATGAGCTTGACGACCGCTATCTCCGCGGGTTCCGGCGCGCTGATATCGGCAAGCTCCGGGAATTTCCGCGCCAGAAGCTGGAGCGCGGCGGCAATGTCCGCCGGCTTCTTGAGCGGCCTGGCCGTCGCCGCCATGGACAGGCCGCGAATTTTCTTCCAGTCCTTTGCGTCGCCGTCGATCGTGACCGAGACCTTGTTGCAGCGCTCGATGTTGCGAACCTTCTGGCTGTCGCGATCGCAGACAAAATAGAGAGCGAGCCCGTCATTCGCGTAGACGACGGTCGTCGCCTGCGGCCACCCGTCCTTGCGAAGGGTCGCGACGGCCATCGTCTCGTGATCCTTCAAGTGCTTGAGGATGAAAGCCTTCGTCTTGCGATCCATGCTCGCCTCGTTCCGGCATCTCTCGATGCTCTGATGCTCGCCATGGCAACTCGAATTGTGCATTGATCTGAGTCAAACGCCGTGCCCGGCCGCAGCGACGCCGGGACCAGCTCGGAGCGTCGGGTGGCTGTCCCACCGCCGGTCGCCGCTCTCGTCTTCAAGCCAGATACGCCGCGATGATGCCGGAGAGAACGATGCCGTCGAATGTCCCGGCTCCGCCAATGCTGACCACGCCGGATGCGATCTTTTCGACATCCTTCAAGTGAAGAAGATCAGCGCCCACCAGCGGCCCGGCGATGCCGGCAACGAAGGCCGCGGGCGGCGCCTGGTCGGGTACGAGGAGCAGCGCCAGACTGGCCGCGACCAACGCGGGCACCAAGCTCGGCAAGGCGATCCCAACCCCCGCCACGGGCCTCGCCAGGAAATAGCACACGACGACATTGATGGCCGACGCCAGGCCGACGGCGCCGAGGAGGCGGGGATCGACGGCGACAAGGTAGATGATCTCATAGACGGCCACTCCCACTGGTATCAGGCAGCCGCCGAGATTGACGGCGAGGACAGTTTCCCGGCGAACGCGCCGCAGCTCCGGCCAGAAATCGCGGAGCCCGTACACCGCCAGGGGATGGACCACCAGCGTCGCGGCGCGTCGGAGCCGCTTGATCGGGATGTTGACGAAGCCGCCTAGAATGACGGCGAAGACCAGCAGCAGCGCGCTCGCGCCGCTGAGGTGCAGCTTGGCGAGGCTGACGGCCATCAGCTGCGCAAAAAGCAGCGGCAACAGCGCGACCAGAAGCAAGGACGCGATGAGCGACAACCAGATGAGGACTGCCATCGCCGTCACTCCTCACGCCGGCGCGGTCGGCCGGCGTCTGCGCGTGGAAGATTATCACGGCGCGCGTCGTGGCGCTGCTCGTTCCTGCCAGATGCCTCGGCCCATCATGGAGATGGAGCAGATTGCCGCCTTCCGGTTGATCTGGGTCAAGGCTTGTTCGCCCGGCGGCCGTCATATTTCTCTTCGAGGAGGCCGGGATGAAGCCGGTCCGATCCGACACTTGGACCCTGGCGCTTGCTTCCGCAATTGGGCGAAGCCGTCTGGATCGAGGTCGTCGGCCATGCTTGACTTGAACGAAATCCCGACGCTCGAGACCCCTCGGCTTCGCTTGCGGCGCCCGCGCGAGCGCGATACGGACGGGGTGGCGGGACTGTTCGCCGATGCGCGATACATGCGCTTTCTCGGCGACGGCAAGACGGCGGACCGCGCCGCATCATGGCGTGCCATTGCCGGAGCCCTGGGCCACTGGGTATTGCGCGACTACGGCTTCTTTTCCATCGAGGATAAGGCGACCGGGCTTTTCATCGGCTGGAGCGGACTCTTGCACCCGGAGGGCTGGCCGGGGATTGAGATCGCTTGGGGCATCGCGCCTTCGTTTTGGGGTCAGGGCTTGGCGACGGAGGCCGCTAGGAGCGTGCGCGACTACGCCTTCGAGAGCCTGCGCTTGAAGCGGCTCGTCAGCATCATTCATCCGGAAAACACCGCCTCGATCCGGGTCGCCCTGAAGATCGGCGAACGATTTGAGCGTTCGATCGAGTTTCAGCAGAAGAGATTGCAGCTCTACGCTGTCGTTGCGGCCTAGCCCGGATTTCTCACACAGGCACGTGCAGCCTTGCACCCTGTTGGCGCGATGTTAGGAGCAAGGGCGCCGGCGATGCGGCGCATCGTCAAGCCCGCAGCGACGCGGCAGCGCGCCAACAGGGTGCAACCCGGAGGGACGGCGCTCTTTGGCGCCAGGGGGCGCCGCCGGGCGCTTAGGATCCCGGCATCGCCGCGCGTCCCGGCTCCTGCCCTAGTGCCAAAGATCGCCGTCGCAGCGCGTACCTCTGGTGGAGTCGAGGGCGCGGTGGCGGCGGGCCGCCCCGTTTCCCGTCCCCGCTCATCAAACCGGACGTGCGGATTTCCCGCATCCGGCTTTCCGACTGGCTTCATCGCACGACACACGGCGGCGGTCCCAAATGGACGCGCCGGAGTCGCAGGACTCCGAGCGCGCCGAACACCGCCTCGGCCGGGAAGCGGTTGGTGCCGTGCGAGGGCACCTTGTGACGCCTAGCCAGGAAGTGCCGAACCCTGTCGTAGACGTGGTTATCGACCGCCCGATACGCCGGCATGCGCGTGCCGTGACTGAAGTACATTGCCCAACCGCCGACTAGGCGGTTGAGGCGGTCGCGCACTTCGGGCCATGCACCCATGTTGCCGGGCACGAGGAGGTCGCTCACCTTGGCCTTGAGCCGCAGCACGCTCTTCTTCGACGGGCTCGCGCCCAGATACCAGTGGCCGTCCTTCTGGTAGCGGTGCGGGCCAAAGCTATAACCAAGGAAGTCAAAGCGCTCGCGCCGGGCATCCCGGATCGCGGTCTTCTTCTCATTGATGACGAGCCCGAGCTTGGTCATCACCGTCCGCGTCCACGCCAGCGCCTCATCCGCGCAGCCGCGGCTGAGGATGACGAGGTGAGTCGCGCGGCGGAATCGCACCGCCGCGCGCTCGCAGAACCGGACGTGAGGCTCCCGCCTCATCCGGCTCCCACTGTCCAGCCGCGGCCTTGAAGCAGGCCCCAGTGGGCGAACAGGCGCGGCTGTCGGCGCGCGATGCGGTCGAGCCATTGCCGTGTACGCCGTTGGTGCCGTCGCAAGGACTTGAACTTCCGATGCGCCCACCGAGCCAGAATAAGGTCGATGTGTCGCAGGGTCGGGTAGAGAGCCGACTTGTAGTACCGGCCGTAGTAGCTGATCCAACCCCGGATGTGGCTGTTGAACATCCGGGCCAGGTCGTCCAGCGATTTGTCGCTGCGCTCGTGAAGCGCCCAGCTTCGGACCGTCTGCCGGATCGACTTGAGAGCCTTGTCGCTTGCCGCAGGGCTGAACAAGACGCCGAACCCGCCCCGCCACCGTCGCGACAACCTCGGCCGGAACGTGTAGCCGAGAAAGTCGAACTTCTGGTCGGGGTGATCTCCGCGCCGGCCATCATCCTTGCAATAGACGATCTTCGTCTTCTCCGGATGAAGCGTCAGTCCGCATTCCACGAACCGTCTCTCAAGCGAAGCGCACAACCTCCTCGCTTGCTCTTCACTGCGGCAGTGACAGATCGCGTCATCGGCATAGCGCTCGAACGGGACGGCCGGACAGTTCCGCCGCATCCACGCGTCGAACGCGTAATGAAGAAAGAGATTCGCCAGGAGGGGACTGACGACCCCGCCCTGCGGTGTTCCTCTTTCCCTGTCGACGAGGCTGCCATCCGCCATCTGAACGGGCGCCCTCAACCATCTCTCGAGGTAAAGAAGCACCCACGGGCAGTCCGTATGCTTGCGCACCGCCCGCATCAACAGCTCCCTATCGATCGTATCGAAGAAAGCCTTGATGTCCAGATCAAGCACCCAGTCGTAGCGCCAGCAGCGCTGCCGCGCCACGCCGACTGCATCGAGTGCCGATTTGCCGGGTCGATATCCATAAGAGTCGTCGTGGAAGTGTGGTTCCACGAGCGGCTCCAGATATCGTTTGACCACCATCTGGGCGATGCGGTCGGCGACCGTGGGTATCCCCAGTGGCCGCGTTCGTCCATCGTCCTTCGGTATGTCCACCCGTCGCACCGGCGGCGGAAAGTAGCTGCCGGACGCCAGCCGATTCCAGAGCTTGTAGAGGTTGTTCGAGAGATCAGCCTCGAAGTCTGCGATCGACTGTCCGTCTACGCCAGCCGCACCTTGGTTGGCTCTTACCCTCTTGTATGCTTCCCATACTTCCCGTTTCGGAATGTCGAACGGCTTTGCTCTATCCACAGGGCTCCTCCCGTCGCCGGTTGACCCTAGGCCAGAGCTGAACAATGCAGCCCCTTCGCTCCAGCTCCGTTACAGAGCCTTCGTCACTACTATGGGCTGCTCCGCCCCTGTGCCCCGCATCGGTACTCCGATCCTCGCGGGGGCCACCCGCTTGGATCGCTCCCTTCGCATCGGGGCGACAGGTTCCCACGTTCCGCACAAGAGCCCGGTTCAGAGTCACGCCGCCTTCATGCCGGATGCCATCTGGGCCGCAATCAGGACACCCCCCAGACTCGTCCCGGGTTAACGACTTCCCCCCGGTTTCGACATCGTCTATACGCTTTCGACACGTCATCAGCGGTTTGCTCACGCTCGTCTCTCTGAGCCATACCTGACGGGATC
>JASHRZ010000123.1 GCA_030037055.1 Alphaproteobacteria bacterium | reverse complement strand
TTTCGCCCTCGCCTGGGCGATGGCCGGCATCGTCGCGGCGTTGGGCGGCATCGTCTGGGGTGCGATGCTCGGCGTCGACAACCAGCTCGCGGTGGTCGGGCTCAAGGTGTTTCCGGTGGTCATCCTCGGCGGCCTCGATTCCGTCATCGGCGCCGTCGTCGGCGGCTTGATCGTCGGCGTCGTCGAGAGCCTGGCGGCGGGCTATCTCGATCCCTATGTCGGCGGCGGCACGAAGGACTTCGTTCCCTATCTCCTGATGATCGTCGCGCTGATGATCCGACCGTACGGCATCTTCGGACGGTGGCGGATCGAGCGCGTGTGAGCTTCGAAATGCGGCGCCGGGAGGCGCGAGATCGGCATGTTTCATCGCGAGTCCGGGGTGTTCAAGACCAGCTATGCCGCAGACATGGCGCTCTATCCGCTGCCGATCGCGCGCTGGACGGTGGCCTTCCTTGCCCCGCTCTTCGCCGTGCTGCTGCCGCTGACGCTCGGCGAGTACTACCTCTCCATCCTCAATCTCATCCTCATCGCCGTCGTCGGCGCCGTCGGGCTCAACATCCTCGTCGGCAATACTGGGCAGATCTCGATAGGCCACGGCGCTTTGATGTCGGTCGGCGCCTATACCGCCGCCAATCTGGTCACGCGCCTCGACGCGCCGTTCTGGATCGCGCTGCCGGCCGGCGGCGCGATGGCGGCGGCGATCGGCGCGGTGATCGGCGTACCGTCGCTGCGCATCAAAGGCCTCTATCTCGCCATCGCCACGCTGGCCGGCCAGCTGATCATCGAATGGACCATCAACCACGTCCCCTGGATCTCGGGCGGGGTGCAGGCCTCGATCGACGTGCCGCGCCCGTCCTTCCTCGGCATCCAACTCAAGACGCAGGCGCAGCTCTACCTCTTCCTGCTGTTCTTCGCCGCGATCGCCATCGCTGGCGCGCTCAACCTGGCGAGGAGCCGCGTCGGCCGCGCCTTCGTCGCGATCCGCGACCAGGACATCGCCGCCGAGATCATTGGCATCGACATCTTCCGCTACAAGCTGCTGGCTTTCGCGATTTCCTCGTTCTACGCCGGCGTCACCGGCGTGCTCTACACCTACTATCTCGGCGTCGCCAATTATGAGCAGTTCCAGATCACCGTGTCGATCGACTATCTCGCCATGATCATCATCGGCGGCCTGGGATCCGTGCTCGGCGCGATCCTCGGTGCGATCTTCGTCACGCTGCTGCCGATCGCCACCCGCTGGGGCCTCGAGGGGCTCGGCGGCCTTATCTTCTCGCAGGCGGATCTCGCAAACATCATCCCGAATCTGCGCCTCGTCATGTTCGGCGCGCTGATCGTCCTGTTCCTGGCGCTCGAACCCGAGGGGCTGAACCGGCTGTGGCGCAACATCGTCAATTATTTCCGCGTCTGGCCGTTTTCGTATTGAGGCAACGACAGCAAGGGAGGTTGGAATGAAAAGGATATCGGTACGGATGGCGGCGCTGGCCGCCGCGACAAGCGCGGCCTGGGCCGCCGGCGCGGTCGGCGCCCCAAAGGAAGTGGTGATCGGCGAGCAATGCGACCGCACCGGGCCGACGCAGCTCGTCGGCGTCAATCTCTGCCCGGCGGTCCGCGACTACATCGACCTGATCAACTCGCAGGGCGGCGTCGAGGGCTACAAGATCAAGCTCGACGAGATCGACAACGAGTACAAGGTGCCGCCGGCGATCGAAGCCTATGAGCGGGAAAAGGCCGAGGGCGCGGTGTCGATCATGCTCTACGGCACGCCGCAAACCCAGGCGCTGGCGCAGAAGCTCGACGAGGACAAGATCCCCGGCACCTCGCCCGGTTTCGGCACCGCGGCGGCGGCGAACGGCGCGCGCTATCCCTACGTTTTCCCGATCGCGGCATCCTACTGGTCGCAGGGCGCGGCGGCGGTGAAATTCGTCAAGGACAAGCTCGGCGGCCTCGAAGGCAAGAAGATCGCCTATATCTATTACGACAACCCCGCGGGGCATGAGCCGCTGCCCATCCTCGAGGATCTGCAGAAGCTTGAGAAGTTCGAGCTCAAGACCTTCGCCGTGCCGCCGCCCGGCGTGGAAATGGGCGCGCAAATCCTGGACATCGCCCAGCGCTTCCGGCCCGATTTCGTCATCGCGCATGTCTTCGGCCGCTCGCCCTCGGTGATGATCAAGGAGCTGAAAGGCGCGGGATATCCCTTGTCGAAGGTCATCGGCCTGGTCTGGGCCTCGGCCGAGTCGGACGTCATGGCGGCAGGCGGATGGGCGGTGGCGGAAGGCTACCACACCATCCAGTTCGCCGGCGTCGGCGACAACTACCCCGTGCGCAAGGAAATTGTCGCCATGTACAAGAAGGAGGGCAAGGAACCGCCCAAGGAGATGGCGAGCACGGTGTATTACAACCGCGGCCTGCTGGAAGCGGCGGTGCATGTCGAGGCAATCCGCAACGCCCTCAAAGCCACGCACGGCGCGCCGCCGACAGGCCAGGACGTGAAGAAGGGCTTCGAAGCCATTCGCGACGTGACCCTGGGCGGCCTCGTCCCGCCGATCGAGCTCAGCGCCACCGATCACGAAGGCGGCGGTTGGGTGCAGGTCTTCCAGGTGAAGGGCGGTCAGTTCGTCAAGGAGACCGACTGGTTCAAGGCCTATCCGGAAGTGCTGGCGAAGGAGCTCAAGGCGGCCGAATAGAAGGACGGCGGGGATTCCGGCCGGCGCCCTTCGGCACCGGCCGCATCTTCCGCTTCCGCGCCCAGACGATGCTGACGCTCAACAACATCGAAGTCGTCTATGACGGCGTCATTCTGGTGCTGAAGGGCGTCTCGCTGGTCGCCAAGGAGGCGGCGGTGACGGCGCTGCTCGGCGCCAACGGCGCCGGCAAGACGACGACGCTCAAGGCGATCTCGGGCCTACTGCGCGCTGAGCGCGGCGAGGTCACCAAGGGCAGCATCGACTTCAACGGCACGCGACTGGACCATCTGTCGCCGCACGAGGCGGTTCGCCGCGGCGTAGCCCAAGTGCTGGAAGGGCGACGGGTCTTCGAGAACCTCACCGTCGAGGAGAATCTCGTCGCCGGCGGCCATGTGCAGGCCGATCCTCTCCGGCTGCGGCAGGACATCGAGCGGACTTACGAGTTGTTTCCGCCGCTGCGCGAGCGCCGGCATCATCTTGCCGGCTATCTTTCCGGCGGCGAGCAGCAGATGCTGGCGATCGGCCGGGCGCTGATGAGCGGTCCCAAGCTCATTCTGCTCGACGAGCCGTCACTGGGCCTGGCGCCGCGCTTCGTCGACACGATCTTCGGCGCCGTGCGTCGGCTCAAGGAGGAGCGCGGCATGACCGTGCTGCTGGTCGAGCAGAACGCGGCGCTCGCCCTCGATATCGCCGATGACGGCTATGTCATGGAGAACGGCCGCATCGTCCTCGACGGCACCGCGGCGAGCCTCCGGCAGAATTCCGACGTGCGCGAGTTCTATCTCGGCCTCAACGAGCTCGGCACGCGCCGCTCCTATCGCGAGGTGAAGCGCTATCGCCGCCGCAAGCGCTGGCTCTCCTGAAGGGCGGCGCGGGAGCGGACGAGCGGGATCGGTGCCCGACTCTCAACTTGGGCATGCATTCATCAGCCGGGTTTAGGAGGCGGTTTCGCTCCATCTGCTTTGTGACCCGTTGCCGGCCAAGCCGGATGCTGGGTTTAGTCCGAGTCATGCCAGAAGACTCCTCATTAGGCCCACGCTGTGACAGCGTCCGCTGCAACAACATCGAGGGACCTTGCATTCCAGCCGCCGGCGGCCCAACCCTCGCTCGTTCGAACGTGTCTCTCCCGCGCGGGATGATCTGCCGGAGTTCCGCGCCTATACTGAGCCAAGGTCAAGGGAGGCGCGGCATGACGAACGCAACGGAGGCGGAACAGACAACGACCGGTGCCGGACCGATCGAGCGCTGGGAAGTCATCGTCATCGGCGCGGGCCTGTCGGGCATGTACCAGCTCCACCGGCTGCGCCAGCTCGGCTTCAAGGCGCATGTCTACGAGGCGGGCGGCGGCGTCGGCGGCACATGGTACTGGAACTGCTATCCCGGCGCGCGCTTCGATTCAGAGAGCTGGACCTACGGCTTCTCGTTCTCCAAAGAGCTGCTGCGCCAATGGAATTGGGCCGAGCATTTCTCCGGCCAGCCGGAGAATCTCCGCTACTGCAACCTTGTTGCCGACATGTTCGACCTCCGCCGCGACATCACCTTCGGCGCACGCGTCAAATCGGCGGAATGGGACGAGGCGGCGAACGAGTGGGAGGCGGTTTTCGAGGACGGCCGACGAGCCCGCGCGCGCTATCTGATCACCGCCATCGGACCGCTGTCGGCGCCGACGATGCCGGCGATCGAGGGCATCGGCGACTTCCAGGGCGAGGCCTGGCACACCGGTCTATGGCCGCATGAGCCCGTGAGCTTCGCGGGCAAGCGCGTGGCGGTGATCGGGACGGGCGCCTCCGGCGTGCAGGCGATCACCGAGATCGCTAAGACGGTGGGTCACCTCAGCGTGTTCCAGCGCACGCCGAACTGGTGTGCGCCGCTGCGAAACAGCCGCATCGACGCCGAGATCATGAACCGGATTCGCGCGAAGTATGACGAGATCTTCGCCCGCTGCCGCGAGACCTACGGCTGTTTCATCCATGATGCCGATCCGCGAAACGCACTCGAGGTGTCGACCGAGGAGCGCGAAGCCCTCTTCGAGAAGCTTTACAACGAGCCGGGCTTTGCCTTTTGGCAAGGCAATTTCCGCGACGTGCTGATCAACAAGGCGGCGAACGACATGATGACCGCCTTCGTCGTTAAGAAGATCCGCGCTCGCGTGAAGGACCAGAAAGTGGCTGACAAGCTCATCCCCACCAACCATGGCTTCGGCACGCGTCGGGTGCCGCTCGAAAGCGGCTATTACGAGGTCTTCAACCAGCCCAACGTAGAGCTCATCGACCTGCGCGAGACGCCGATCGAGCGCATAACTGCCAAAGGCATCAAAACAAGCGATGCCGAGCGCCACTTTGATATGATCGTTTTCGCCACCGGCTTCGACGCCATCACCGGCGCGTTCGACCGCATCGACATCAGGGGCCGCGCCGGCAAGCGGCTGAAGGAAAAATGGGCGGACGGTCCGCGCACCTATCTCGGGCTGCAGGTCGAAAGCTTCCCCAACATGTTGACCCTCGTGGGACCTCACAACGCGGCAACCTTCTGCAACCTGCCGCGCTGTATCGAGCAGAACGTCGAGTGGGTCAGTGACCTCCTGTGCTATATGCGCGAGAGAGGCCTGACGCGGGTAGAGGCGACGGCGAGCGCCGAAGCGGCGTGGACCGCGCATGTGCACGAAACCGCGGCGCGGCTGCTGCTGATGCAGGTCGATTCGTGGATGACCGGAGTCAACAAGAACGTTGCCGGACGCCACAAGCGGACCTTCATGGCCTATGCCGGCGGCGCGCCGAAATACCGCCAGAAATGCGAGGATGTGGCCGCCCGCGGCTACGAGGGGTTCGTGCTGGTCTGAGATCGTCGTAGCAATCGTCGGCGCGCCGGCACGACCTTCTCCGGCGATCGCTGGTTGGTCGACGCGACAGGTCGAAAATGTGCAAAGCCGAGGGATCTGACATGTCCGATGCGCTCACGGGGAGCGGCTATGGAGCGGTGCACTCGGCCCTGCGCCTGCGAGGTGGGAGCGCCTTGGTTCGTCGCGCGGCATTCAAGGCGGCAGCCGGTCGAGCCGGGCCGGCCGATCAGACACGGAAGGCACTGTCGTGAAGACGTGCCGATGGATCGGCGAGGCCTCTCAACGCATCCGGCAGCGCCCCGCATGAGACAGGTATCGCGCCGCGCCATGATTTCGGGCCTCAGCCTGTCTTTGCTGAGCCTGCCGCGCGCGACGGCGCGCGCGGAGGAGCCGATGGCGATCATCGATACGCATGTCCATCTCGCCCGAAACTTCAGGGGAGAGATCTCGCAGTCCATCGCGGCCATTGTGCTCAGCGAGATGGACCGTTTCGGCATCGAGAAGGCTATTCTCTCGCCGCCGCCGCTCCCACCGGGCAGGGAGGGTATCGGTCTTTCGGAGCTGAGCGCCGCCGTTCGCCGGCAACCGCGCTTTGCATTTGCGGCAGGAGGAGACTCGCTCAATCCGATGCTGCAGGACACGCCGGCCGACCGCGTCTCCGCGGGTCTCCTGCGCCGCTTCACGGCAACCGCCGAGGAGATCGCCGCCGCGGGCGCCGCGAGTTTCGGCGAGCTTGCGGCCGAGCACTTCTCCTCGGGACTCGGCCGGCATCCCCA
>JASHRZ010000122.1 GCA_030037055.1 Alphaproteobacteria bacterium | reverse complement strand
CGGATTGCAGCAAGGCGCGCCGTCGCGTCGCGCTGCAGTCGCTCTCGATCCGGAGCTGAAGGAGGACGGCGCGACTTCGGCCGTGCGCTCCACGTGACGCATAGGGAGCACTATTCAGTGACGATCACGACAGGCTCGGGGTACAGCGTGCACGTCCTCGCAATCCAGCCAAGCGTCTAACCATGTCAATGACATATCGGACAGAATCTTTCCACCAGAGGTCCTCGGAGAATCTTCCTGCCATCCTTAGTGAAGGGCTGCGGTGGTATGCTGTGCACACGCTGCCACTGTCTGAGGCACGCGCGCAGGGGAATCTCGAGAACCAAAGTTTCCGGACGTTCCTGCCGAAGCGGCGCAAGACCATTCGGCATGCGCGCAAGATGAGCACGATCGAGGCGCCGTTCTTTCCGCGTTATCTGTTCGTCGCCCTCGACCTGACCCGGCATCAGTGGCGCAGCGTCAACGGGACGTTCGGCGTATCGCGCTTAGTCATGCGAGGAGACGAGCCATACCCCGTGCCGCGTGGCGTGGTGGAGACGCTGATCGCTTCGGCAGATGACCACGGGATCCTGCAGCTTGGCCAACACCTGAAGGTAGGATCACCAGTACGTCTCCTTGCGGGGCCATTTGCCGACCACCTCGCGATACTTGATCGCCTCGACGATTCTGGGCGCGTCCGCGTGCTGCTCGAGCTCATGGGCCGGCAGGTCTCGATTTCGGCTCACTGCAACGACGTTTTACCGCTTCCCTGAGTGGTTGCAAAAGGAGGCAGTCTCAACGCCAGCTTGTGTAGACGAGCTCGCTCTACCGATGGACTGGCTCCCACCAGGGCACAATTAATAATATAAATTGGCTTCGTTTCGTAAAATTTTCTGTTTTTGCGATCTATTAACCCAGTGACGTGCTAACCAAGGAAGGTGGAAAAGCCACATCGGACCCTTCCTAGGATATAGGCAAATGGCAACAAAGCGGCAAGTCGAAGCCAATCGGCTGAATGCGAAGCGGAGCACGGGTCCCACGACCGAGGCCGGGCGCGCGCGATCGAGCATGAATGCGCTGAAGCACGGGCTCACGGCCAGAGATGTTACGCTCGACGAGGCGGAGGCCAGGAAATTTGGCGCCTTTCGCGACGACATTGTCCGGGATCTTGCGCCGGTAGGGGCTTTGGAAGAAGAACTCGCGCAACGAATAGCCACGTGCTCATGGCGGTTGCGCCGCGTTCTTCATCTGGAGGCCGAGATTGCGGCGGTTGCGCCGCGTTTTCTGTCGAACGGGTCAAACGAGCATCTCATGCGGTACGAGATCGCGATCGACCGGTCGCTACAGCGCGCCCTTCATGAGCTGGAGCGACGGCAAGCGCGAGGTCGAGGCGAAGCCGTCGCGGCACCAATCTCCGTGGATGTTACCCATTCGATCGATGCGCAAGCGGGCGCCGTGCCCGTCCTTTCACCCGCGGGCAGCCTGATGACACGCGAGCCTCATTCGAACGGCGGTGCCGCGACGTCGCCGGCGCCTGGAGTGCCAAAGTGAGCGCGCAGGGTACACCTCGGTGCATCACCTGATCGAAGCACATGAGGGCTCTTTCGCCACAGTTATCGACTTGACCGTCGCTAGCCAGGCGTTGCATGCAGGGCCAGACCGACGAGGACGTGATGGGCTCGGTTTCCGCATCCGGGACCACAGGGACGGTTCGCCTTCCGCACTTGGCATCTCCCCGACGAAAGGCGATGAAGAACGCAGGTCCACTCTGGAGCAAGTGGCCGACGCTCAGCTCGCAGGCCCCGACTTCGTTGCTCAAGATCAGATTCATGCGTACCAGCCTCTGCTGGCTATACGCGCTCGAAGCCAACTGCGCGATGCGCCTCTCAGCACTTGTACTTCGCAACCACTGCCTCGTCCCAGTCGAGTCCGATACCTGGCCCCCGCCCGGTGAGCTTGCCGTCCATAGGCCTCAATTTTTCCTTGAGCACCGTTCCGGCAATGTCGAGATACTCCAGCCAATGCGCGGTGGGCGTTACCACCAGGAGATGAGCGCTCGCCTCATTGAAGATGTGGCTTGACATCGGCAGCGATGCGGCCGACGCCAGCGCCGCCGCTTGCAGCCAGCCGGTGACACCACCGATCTTGCCTAGATCGGGCATTGCGAGATCACACGCCCCTGCTGCGATCGCGCTTGCCATGTCCCGCGGAAACCACCAGTTCTCGCCCATCTGGATCGGTATGGGTGAGGTTGCGCGCACCTGCGCGTGGCCCGCAAGATCTTTGGCATGCACGGGCTCCTCGACCCAAGCGATGTCGTGCTCGGCGATCGCCGCGATGCGATGGTGCGCCTCGACTGGATCGAGTGACTGGTTGTAGTCGACCATCAGCTTTACCGTCGGGCCGATGACCTCGCGCACCCATTTGACCGTCGCCCGGTCCTGCGCCAGATCGCCGTCGCCGAGCTTGATCTTGATGCCACGGAAGCCCGAAGCGACCGACTGCGCCAGCGCCGCTTCATCCACGGATCGCTCGACGACGCCATAGCTGTCATAGGCTGGGAGTCCTCGCGGCTCGCCGCCGAGGAAGCGCGCCAGCGGCGCGTCGGCAGCCCGCGATAATGCGTCCCAGAAGGCCATGTCGAGGCCGGCGATCGCCATGCCTACGAGGCCTTGCCAACCGAGCAGGCGAAAGTGACGATCGAGCTCGCGCATCCTGTCCGTGGGAGCCACCGCCTTGCCTTCGAGCTCATCGCCAATAGCCTGGACCAATTGCGCGAGCGGCGCCAGCGCCGCTTTGCTATAGGCGAAGACATAGGCGCGGCCCGTGATGCCCTGACGCGTGAGGAGATCGATAAGCACGAGCGGTGCCGAAGGAATAGTGCCGACGGCGGTGCGCACTGGTCGCTGCATCGGCGCGATGATGGCGCGGGCGGTGACGGATTGGATCGTTAGGGCGAGATCGCTCATCGGGGGACTCCCTAAGGCCTGAGAACAAGCCTGGCACCGCTCGGCTAAAAAGGTAAATTCACTAGCGAGTATACTTTTCTAGTGTGTGGATGACACGGTCGGCCAAACGGACGGAGCGGCGCATCCTCGAGGCTGCGTACGAGCTCTTTTATCGTACCGGATTCAGCCGGGTCAGCGTCGACGCCATCGCCGCAGGGGCGCACGTCACCAAGCGCACGCTTTATCATCATTTTACCAGCAAGGACGAGCTTCTCGCCCGTGCGCTTGCGCTCCAACATGACTTCGCGCTCGAGCGCATCGAGGCCTGGTCGAGCGAGCTTGAGGGTGATCTCGGCGCTGTGATCGACAGGCTCTTCGCCGATCTTGCGCGTTGGGCGCGCAAACCGCGGTGGGGTGCCGCCGGTTTCACGCGCCTCGTTATGGAACTTGCCGATCTTCCCGGCCATCCAGCCCGGGCCGTGGCGCGGCGTCACAAAGGAGCGGTCGCGGCAGTGCTCACGCGTCTCTTAGCCGAACGCGGCGCGACGTGTCCGGCCGAGCGCGCCGAGGAGCTGATGCTCTTGCTCGAAGGCGCAATGGCGCTCTGCCTGATCCGAGGCGACACTTCACCGATTGCCACGGCGGCCGCAGCGGCGAAGCGGCTCGTCGGAGCCTGACCGAGCCCGCCGCGGCGCGGCGCAAATGCGTGCATGGTCAGAGCCTTAACTCGGCAATCGTGCGGAGCACACTGTTGGCGGACCGGGCACGCCTCAAGTGCGGCTCTGGTGCGTGGGGGTGGCAGGACGTGAACTTCCAGAAGTGGCACCGAGCTGCCGGACACCACCGATGCTTTGAAGGTCTGCTGCAGCGCGACTAGCCGACCCACCGCGTGAACCATCGCTAAGGCGGCTGATGACCCACAAGCGACATGTCGCGCGTTTCTGAGCTCCGAAACACCTACGGGAAATTCGCGTATTACTCCACGGGGCCCATCGTGATACACTTGAAGCCATCATGCGGAATGGGGAGGTATCCCATGTCCAGGGCTGAGATGGCGCATGGTGCCAAAACGCAGAGAGCCGAGCTGAAGAGTTTCGAAAAACC
>JASHRZ010000121.1 GCA_030037055.1 Alphaproteobacteria bacterium | reverse complement strand
CCGCCGGCGGCGCCGGCGCGCCCGCCAGCGATACAGCCGCCGCGCCCGCCAGCGATATAGCCGCCGTGCCGGCGCCTGCCGGTGAAACCGCCGCTGCGCCTCAGAGCGCTGGCCCCGGCGCTCCGACGCAGGAGATCGTCGAGAATCCCTATGGCCTATCCGCGCTGTGGGCTGGCGGCGATTGGGTGGCGCGCGGCACGCTGATCGCGCTGGCCGTCATGTCGATGGGCACCTGGTACATCATGATCGTCAAGCTGATCGAGCAGGCGATGCTGCTGCGCCAGGCGAAGGAGGCCAACCGCAGCTTCTGGACGGCGGCGAGCATCCGTGACGGCGCCAAGGCGCTGGGCAAGCGCAGCGCCTTCCGCGTGCTCGTCGAGGACGGGTTGCGCGCGAGCGAGCATCACGAGGGCACGCTCACCGAGCAGATCGATTTGCACAGCTGGATCACCATGTCGCTGCAGCGCTCGGTCGAAGCGGTGGGCAACCGCATGCAGACCGGGCTGGCGTTCCTCGCCACGGTGGGCTCGACGGCACCCTTCGTCGGCCTCTTCGGCACCGTCTGGGGCATCTATCACGCGCTGACGGCGATTGGCATCGCCGGCCAGGCGAGTATCGACAAGGTGGCGGGACCGGTCGGCGAGGCGCTGATCATGACGGCGATGGGCCTCGCCGTGGCGGTGCCGGCGGTGCTCGGCTACAACTGGCTGATCCGCCGCAATAAGCTCGCCCTCGACCGGGTGCGCGGATTCGCCGCGGATCTGCACGCGGTGCTGATCGGCGGCGCGCGCGCGCCGGCGGCGCCGGCGCGACCGGCGGCGCGGAGCGCCTAGGAGCCTATTTTGGAAATGGGATGGGTCTCTCTTGAACAAGAAGCCGCAGGCGATGCTGAAGCATCGTCAAGGCCGCGCGATGCGACAGCGCCCCGCAGGGACATCGTCATTTGCCGCCGGGCGTTCTCGCTCGTCGCTTACGATGCTCTCGCATCGCCGCGCTCCTCGCTCCCAGCCCGACGCCAAATGACGATGTCGCAGACCCATCCCATGTCCCAGACAGGCTCCTAGCATGGCGATCGGGCTCGGTCCCGGCGGCGAGGAGGACGACACGCTGGTGTCGTCGATCAACACCACGCCGCTGGTCGACATCATGCTGGTGCTGCTGATCATCTTCCTCATCACCATTCCGGTGGTGACGCACAGCGTGCCGGTGGCGCTGCCCAACGAGGCGAACCAGCCGACGCGGACGCGGCCGCAGAACATCGTCATCGCCATCGACCGGGATGGCGGCGTGTTCTGGAACGACGTCAAGATCGCCGATCCCGCTCTGCTGCTGGGAAAGCTGGAGGAGCGGGCGGTCGAGCAGCCGCAGCCCGAGGTGCATATCCGCGCCGACAAGGACGCGCGCTACGAATTCGTCGGCCGCGTCGTCGTCGCCTGCCAGCGGGCCGGCATCGCCAAGGTGGCGTTCATCACCGAGCCGCAGCGCGGCGCGAAGGTGACGCCGTGATCGCCAGGCAGCCTTACCGGCGGAGCCATCCGACATGGCGATGAACCTCGCCAGGCCCGGCGAAGACGAGGTGATGATCGACATCAACACCACGCCGCTCATCGACGTGATGCTGGTGCTGCTGGTGATGCTGATCATCACCATTCCGGTGCAGACACATGCGGTGAAGCTCGACATGCCGCAGGGCCAGCCGCCGCCGGCACTGGTGAAGCCTCCGGTGGTTACGCTCGACATCGATTTCGACGGCACGATCTCGTGGGACGGCACGGTGGTGCCCGACCGCGCGAGCCTCGAGCGCTATCTGCGCGAAGCGGCGCAGCAGAACCCGCAGCCGGAGATCCATATCGTACCCAACAAGCTGGTGAAGTACGCTTACGTCGCCATGGTGCTGGCCGAGAGCCAGCGCCTCGGAGTGGTCAAGATCGGGCTCGTCGGCAGCGAGCAGTTCATGGAATGATCGGATCAGCGATGCGCTCAGGCAGCTTACAGCGCCTACGCGGCTCCCCCCTGCGTGAGGGCAGCGCAATCGCTTGCGGAGGCACGGCGGATGCGGAGACGAACTATTGGGCGCGCCCTGCCTTCGCCGAAGCGCAGGCGCTTCGGCTTCGCGCAGGCAGGGATGCGCGCCATTCTTCACCTCTCCGTGTTCTCCGCGCCTGCATGGTCAATCTTCTGACGCCGGCGTTTCTGGTCGTGCTGGCGCTGCTGGCGGTGCTGCCCGCGCCGGGCCGGCGGCTCTGGGCGGCGGAGGAGAAGCTCACCGCGCGCGAGCAGGTCGGCAAGCCGGTGCAGGCGGCCGAGCAGCTTCTCAAGCAGAAGCGCTACAAGGAGGCGCTGGCGAAGCTGCAGGAAGCCGATGCGGTGCCGGGCAAGACGCCTTACGAGGTCTATGTCATCGAAGCGACGCGCGCCGTGGTCGCGCTCGATACCGGCGACTATGCCGGCACGATCAAGGCGCTCGAGGCCGTGCTGGCGACGGGCATCCTGCCGGCGGCCGAAGCGCTGAAGCGGGTCGAGACGCTGGTGCAGCTCAATTATCAGGCCAAGAACTATGCCGGCGCGGTCGCCTATGGCGAGCGCTATTACAAGGAAGGCGGCAAGGAGGAGGGGCCGCGCCTGCTGATGGCGCAGGCCTATTATCTGCAGAATGATTTCGCCGGCGCGGTGAGGACCAGCCGGGCGCTGCTGGAGCAGGACCAGCGCGCCGGGCGCAAGACCAGCGAATCCGTGCTGCAGCTGCTGGTGAGCAGCGAGTACAAGCGCAAGAACGACGCCGGCTACCGCGACGCGCTGAAGACGCTGGTGGCGAACTATCCGAAGAAGGAATATTGGCGCGATCTGCTCGCCTCGGTGCAGCAGCAGCCGGGCTTCGCCGATCGCCTCGCGCTCGATCTCGATCGGCTGATGGCGGCGACCGATATGCTGGAAACCCAGGCCCAGTACATGGAAGCGGCGCAGCTCGCCTTGCAAGCGGGACTGCCGGGCGACGCCAAGGCGCTGCTCGACAAGGGCTACGCCGCGGGCGTGCTGGGCAAGGGCGAGGGCGCCGAGCGTCAGCAGCGGCTTGCCGCCATGGCGGGAAGGCAATCGGAGGAGGACATCAAGACGCTGCCGCAGCTTGCGCGCGAAGCGGAAGCCGCCCGCGACGGCTTGCCCTGGGTCAAGCTCGGCGAGGCCTATGCCAGCTACCGCCGCTACGACGAGGCCATTCTGGCCTTTCAGAAGGGCCTGCAGAAGGGCGGCCTCAAGCATCCTGAGGACGCGAAGCTCCATTTCGGCATCGCCTATCTCCAGGCCGGCAAGAAGGACAAGGCCGAGGCGGCGCTCGGCGCGGTGGCGGGAACGGACGGCACGCGCGAGTTGGCGCAGCTCTGGCTGCTCGCCGGCGGCCCGCGCGAGTAAGGCGCGGCGAGATCGCGGTATTATGATACCAAAGCCGAAAAGCCGCTGAGTCCCGGGGATTTCTTGTCCTTGACTGGCAGGGTTTTGCTGGCATACTGCGCCGCCCGCAAGAATTCAGAGCCTCCCATGAAGACCTATTCCGCCAAGCCGTCCGAGATCGACAAGAAGTGGCTGCTCATCGATGCCGAGGGGCTGGTGCTCGGCCGGCTCGCGGCGATCATCGCCGACCGACTGCGCGGCAAGCACAAGCCGAGCTACACGCCGCATATGGATTGCGGCGACCACATTGTCGTCATCAACGCCGAGAAGGTGGCGCTCACCGGCAACAAGCGGCGCGGCAGCCTCTTCCGCTGGTACACCGGCTATCCCGGCGGCCTCAAGGAGCGCAGCAAGGGCGCGATCCTCCAGGGCAGGTATCCCGAGCGCGTCCTGGTCAAGGCGGTGGAGCGGATGGTGCCGCGCGGTCCCTTGGGCCGGCGCATCATGGGCCATCTCAAGGTCTATAAGGGCCCGAGCCATCCGCATGAGGCGCAGCAGCCGCAGCCGCTCGACGTGGCAGCGATGAACCGCAAGAACAAGAGGGCATGAGCATGGCCGATCTGCAGCAATCCCTGGGTGGCCTGCGCGAAGCGCTGCAAGGCGCGCAAGCCGCGCAGCCGGCGGTCGAGGCGAAGCCCAAGCTCGACGCGCAAGGCCGCGCCTATGCCACCGGCAAGCGCAAGAACGCCGTGGCGCGCGTCTGGATCAAGCCCGGCAGCGGCAAGATCACGATCAACGAGCGCGACAGCCCCATATATTTCGCTCGGCCGGTGCTGCGCATGCTGCTCAATCAGCCTTTCGTCGTCGCCAACCGGCTCGGCCAGTACGACGTCATCTGCACGGTGGCCGGGGGCGGGCTGTCCGGCCAGGCGGGCGCGGTGCGCCACGGCATCAGCAAGGCGCTCACCTATTACGAGCCGGAGCTCCGCCCCGTCCTCAAGGCGCAGGGGTTCCTGACGCGCGACAGCCGCGTCGTCGAGCGCAAGAAATACGGCAAGGCCAAGGCCCGACGCAGCTTCCAGTTCTCGAAGCGCTGAGCCAGCGAAGCGTTTGGATTTGCGAGGGCGCTTCGGTTCCGGTCGAAGCGCCCGTTTTTCTTGCGCCATGAACCCGGAGGTCGAGATGGCGGCGAAGGTTTTCATCGACGGCGAAGCCGGCACCACCGGGCTGCAGATCCACCGGCGGCTCAGGGATCGGCGCGACATCGAGCTGGTCTCGATCGCGCCCGCGCGGCGCAGGGAAAAGGATGCGCGGCGCGACATGCTCAACAGCGCCGATCTCGTGATCCTCTGCCTTCCCGACGCTGCCGCGCGCGAAGCCGTGGGCCTCGTCGAAAGCAATTCGGTGCGGGTGATCGACGCCTCCACCGCGCATCGCACCGAGCCGGGCTGGACCTACGGGTTCCCCGAGATGTCGGCAACGCAACGTGCGGCGGTCGCGAACTCGCGTCGGGTGGCAAATCCCGGCTGCTATCCCACCGGTTTCATCGCCCTGGTGCGGCCGCTTGTCGAAGCAGCTCTGCTGCCGCGGGACTGGCCGGTGACGGTCAATGCTGTATCTGGCTATAGCGGCGGCGGCCGGAGCATGATCGCGGAGTTCGAGGACGAGAATTCACCGAGCTACACCAAGGTGCCCTATCGTCTCTATGCGTTGACGCTGGCGCACAAGCACGTCCCGGAGATGCATCGGCATGCCGGGCTCGCCTTGCCGCCGCTCTTCGCCCCGGCCGTCGGCCGCTATGCCCAGGGAATGATTGTCGAGGTGCCGCTCCAGCTCAAGGCGCTGCCGACCGCGCCCAAGCTTCGGGACCTTCAGGCGGCTCTCGATCGGGCCTATCGGGGCGAGCGCTTCATCGAGGTCGCCTCGCCCGCGCAAGCGGCGGCGCTCAACACCCTCGATCCCGAAGGCCTCAACGGCACCAACCGCATGCGGCTCTATGTCTTCGGATCCGACGAGCTGGGGCAGGCGCGTCTCGTCGCGCTCTTGGACAATCTTGGGAAGGGCGCGTCCGGCGCGGCGGTGCAGAATCTCAACCTCATGCTCGGCTTGCCCGAAGCCAGCGGCTTGGAGGAGCCACTCCTGCCCTAGCCCGCCGTCACGGCGATGGCGCAGCCGCGCCCTGCCCTGTCGGGTTCGGCTGGACCCCCGCCGCGTCCCATGGCAGGCTTCTGGCCCGCGGTGAGAGGCCGATAAGGAGCAGCGATGAGCGCAAACCCGGCGGCAGCGAGCTATCTCGGCGGCGTTCGCATCCTCGACCTGACGCAGTTCGAGGCGGGCCCGTCCTCAACCGAGGTGCTGGCCTGGCTCGGCGCCGAAGTGGTCAAGGTCGAGAACCCCAAGGGCGGCGATCCCGGCCGCTCCTCCTTCCGCGGAGCGCCCGGTCAGGATTCCTGGTACTTCCTGCTGTTCAACGCCAACAAGAAATCGGTGACGATCGATTTGAAATCGCCCCGGGGACTGGCGCTGGTCAAGGAGATGGCGGCGCGGGCCGACGTCTTCGTCGAGAACTTCGCGCCGGGCGCCATCGAGCGGCTCGGCCTTGGCTATGAGGCGGTGCGCGCGACCAATCCGGGCATCGTCTATGCGCAGGTCAAAGGCTTTGGCGCCGGCAGCCCGTTCGAGCGCGGCCTCGCCTTCGACATGATCGCCCAGGCGGCGGGCGGGGTGATGAGCATCACCGGCGAGTCCGACGGGCCGCCCATCAAGCCCGGAACAACGCTCGGCGACACCGGCACCGGCATGCTGCTTGCGATCAGCATCCTGGGCGCGCTCTACCGGCGCAAGACCACGGGCGAGGGCGAGCGGCTCGAGCTCGCCATGCAAGACGCGATGCTGCAATATATCCGCGTCGCATTCGCCGCCACCGCCACCACCGGGGCGCCGGCGCAGCGCAACGGCTCCAAGCTGCTCTCCGGCAAGGCCGCGCCGAGCGGCGTCTATCCCTGCAAGCCCGGCGGGCCCAATGACTACGTCTATGTCTATACGAGCCGCGCCAACCCGGCGCATTGGCGGCGCCTGCTGGAGGTCATCGGGCGGGCCGACCTGATCGGCGATCCCCGCTACGAGACGGTGCAGGCGCGCGCCCAGCACGAGGAAGAGGTCGACGCCATCGTCGCCGCCTGGACCCGCCAGCACGACAAGCGCGAGGCGATGCGCCTCATCAGCGCGGTCGGCGTGCCGGCGGGGGCGGTGCTCGACACGCTCGAGCTGCACGAGGATCCCGATTTCGAGCAGCGCGGCATCATGCAGGTGATGCGGCACGCCGAATGCGGCGATTTCAAGATGCCGGCCTGGCCGGTGCGCCATGGCGGCAGGACGCTGCCGCTGGCGCCGGCGCCGCTGCTCGGCGAGCACAACGAGGCGGTGCTTGGCGACTGGCTGGGCTTCGGCGTCGGCGAGGTGGCGAAGCTGCGGCAAGACGGCGTGATCTGACTGGAGGAAGAACGATGGCGGAGCTCACGGGTTCGGAGATTCTGGCGCGGTCGCTCAAGAACGAGGGCACCGACATCCTCTTCTTCCTGATGGGCGGGCCGATGCTGTTGGCGGAGGCGTCTTGCATCAAGGAGGGCATCCGTCCGCTCGACGTGCGCCACGAACAGGCGGCGGCGATGATGGGGCATGCCTATAGCCGGCTGCTGCAGCGGCCGAGCGTGTGCATGGCGGCGAGCGGCCCCGGCGTCATCAACCTCACCACCGGCATCGCCAACGCGCTCATCGATTGCGCGCCGGTGGTGGCGATCGGCGGCTCAAGCCCGATCGGCCAGTTCGGCCGCCAGGTGTTCCAGGAGATCGACCAGCTCGCGATCATGAAGCCCTGCACGAAATGGGCCGACCGCGTCTACAATCTGAAGCGCATCCCCGAGCAGGTGAACGCCGCTTTCCAGAAGGCGATGAGCGGCAAGCCCGGTCCGGTCTATCTCGATTTCCCCGGCGACATCCTCTACGCAAAGATCGCCGAGGAGCAGATCGATTGGCGGCTGAGCGGCCGAGCGATCCTGGGCGCGCGCCCGCTGGGCGAGCCGAAGCAGGTGGAGGCCCTGGTCGACGCGCTCGCCAAGGCGCGCCAGCCGATCATCCTCTCCGG
>JASHRZ010000120.1 GCA_030037055.1 Alphaproteobacteria bacterium | reverse complement strand
CGCGGTATGCGCGTTGGTCATCGTCTCGAGCGTGGTGAAGGTCTTCGATGAGACGATGAACAAGGTCTCCGCGGCATCGAGATCCCCGACCGCCTCGGCGAAATCCGTGCCGTCGACGTTGGAGACGAAGCGGAAGGTCATCGAGCGGTCGCTGTAATGCTTGAGCGCTTCATAGGCCATGACGGGACCGAGGTCGGAGCCGCCGATGCCGATATTGATGACGTTGCGGATGCGCTTGCCTGTCGCGCCCGTCCACGCGCCGCTACGCAGCCGGTTGCTGAAATCGGCCATCTTGTCGAGCACGGCATGGACGTCCGGAAGGACGTTGCGTCCATCATGGAGGATGGTGGCGCCGCGCGGCGTGCGGAGCGCGACATGGAGCGCCGCGCGTCCTTCCGAGACATTGATCTTCTCGCCCCGGAACATTGCCTCGATGTGCTGCTTCACCCCCGTTTCCTGCGCCAGGCGGAGCAGCAGCTCCAGCGTCTCGTCGGTGATCCGGTTCTTCGAATAGTCGAAGTAGATTCCCGCCGCTTCGAAGGCGAACCGCTCGCCGCGGTTCATGTCCTTGGCGAACATCTGGCGGAGATGGAGGCCGCCGATCTCCCGCGCATGTGCCTCGAGCGCCGCCCAGGCCGGAAGCTTGCGCGGAGTTGGACTGCTCATCACCTGTCCCCTCGCTCTCCTGTTACCGCCCGTTCCCTCGGAAGCCGCGCCCGGTCGCTCAGCTCGCCCGGCGGATTGCGGCGCTCTTCTGATCCACGCGCTCCATCAGATCGGTCCAGGACTTCACGAAGGACGCGGCGCCCTCGTCCTGGAGACGCTGCGCCAGCGCGCCGATGTCGATGCCCGCCTTGGCGAACTCCGCCAGCACCTCCTCGGCATTGCCGCCGTCGGGCGGCAATGCCTCGACGACGCGGCCGTGCTCGGCAAACACCTTGAGCGTGCCTTCGGGCATGGTGTTGACGGTGAAGGGTGCGGCGAGCGCCTCGACGTAGAGCGTATCGGGCGCTTTGGGATCTTTCGTGCCGGTGCTGGCCCAGAGCAGGCGCTGGGGGCGGGCGCCGGAATTCGCAAGTCGCTGGAAGCGGCGCGATGCCAGCCATTCCTGATACGCGCGGTAAGTGCACTTGCCGGCGGCGATGCCGAGGCGATTGGTCAGCGTGCTCGGTACCTTGCCGCTGACGGCGACGTCCCAGCGGCTGACGAAGAACGAGGCAACCGAGGCGACGGCCGGATTGAGCCCCGCCGCAATGCGCCGCTCGACGCCGCGCAAATACGCGTCTGCCGCCGCGAGATATTGCTCGGTGGTGAAGAGCAGCGTGACGTTGACGGGAATGCCGGCGAAGATCGCTTCCTCGATGGCCGGCAGGCCTTCGGGGGTGCCGGGGATCTTGATGAAGAGGTTGCGCTTGCCGGCGCGCCGATGGAGAGCGCGCGCGGCGGCAACGGTGCGCGGGGTGTCATGAGCGAGGAGAGGCGAGACCTCGAGCGAGACCCAGCCATCGACGCCGTCGGTCCGGGCGAAAACCGGCTCGAACAACTCCGCCGCGCGCACGAGATCGGCAAGCGCTACTGAGAAGAACAGGTCTTCCTTCGATCGCGCGGTGGATGCCGCTTCGGCGATGTCGTCATCATAGTCGGCGCTGTCGCGGATCGCCTGATCGAAGATCGTGGGGTTGGAGGTGAGGCCGGTCACCGCGAGCGCGTCGATGTAGTGTCTGAGCGTGCCGCTGTCGAGGAGCCCGCGGGTGATGTTGTCGAGCCACAGGCTCTGGCCGAGATCGCGGAGCTTGCCGGTCGCTATCATCGCATCACCTTCAACGTCAGAGCCGCACCGAATGTTCGATTCGCGTCCTTGGTCACCGGCGGTCATGCTTCGGTCTCGGCCGGCTCACGCAGCGCGCCGGCGGCGCGGGGGCGCTGCGCCGAGGCGAGCCGGACATGGTGGTCGCCACCTTCCCATCGCTTCTCGTCGATGAAGTAGCGGCTGAAATCGAGAATGCCGCCGCGGGCGAGCTCGTCCTTGGTCAAGCGCACGCCGTGGCGGCCGAAGGGCAGCGGCGCCGACATGTGGTCCTGGATGTCCTGCCATCCGTCGAACCCGAAATGCAGAAGGAAGGGCCCTTCGCCCTCGACCAGGAGATCACGGTCGGCCGGCAGCGCCTCGAAGGGCGTCTCGCTGCGCCAGTGCCATGTGACGGGCCGTCCGGCCTTGCCGCGCAAATGGTCCTGGACACCGCTCAGCATTTCGAGCGGACGCTTCTCCTGGCACGCGCGGAGCAGCTTCAGGAATTCGGCATGCGCCCAGACCAGCGGCATGGCGCTTCCCGTTGGCTTGCCCGGCTCCAACAAGCGGTCCGGAAGGGGCGGGCCGTCCCAGACCTGTTCGGGAATGAGTCCGGTCGGGCCGGTCATCCGCGTCATCATCCGGAGATAGCGCATCGGATCATGGCCGAGCTGCAGCTCGAAATGAGCGTGCTCGCCGGTCAGCAGCGGCCAGGCGCGGCCGATGCCGCTGCCATCAAAAGGACGGCCATCCGCATGCTCGCCATAGCCGTCGCCATTGTAGCGGTGATAAGCGATCCCGAGCGGCGTCTCGACCTTGAGCAAGGCCTCGGTGATCTTGCAAGTGTCTTGAATGCGGCGATCGTTAGGGGAACGCAGCCCAAGGCGAACCAGATGGAGATATTCCATCCCGACGATGGCGACGGCCGGCGCGCTTTCGCCCGATCGGTTCGCGATCGCGGCGCGTCCCCTCAAGCCGCACCGCGCCGGATCGGGCCCGATCCGCACATAATAGCCATCGACCCCGAATTGGGCGGCGAGCGGCCCGTCGGTGGTGTAGGTCCACTCTTCGATACGCTCGTTCCAGCAATCGGCGAGCGAGAGCATGTAGTCGCGCTCTTCGGCCTCGAACCACTGCGCGGCGGCGATGAGCGCGACGATCTCGACAGCAAGCGTGAAGGGGCTGATGCCGGAATTCTCTTCCCAACGATCCTGTGGCGAGATGGGGCCGTTGCGAAGAATGTAGCGCGCCGCCCGGCGAATCATCTCGTCGACGCCGCTCAGCCCGTCTAGAGCATCTTCTTCCGCGAGCTTGGCAGCGAGAATGACGGGAAATGCCACCTCGTCGAGCTGAATGCCTGTCCAGAATGGCTTGCCGTCGGGGAAGCAGTTCTGGGGCCAGCCCCCGTCAGCGTTCTGAATGGCCACGAGATAGGACAGCATCGAGCGTGCATCATCGACCTGCCCGACGCCGAGCAGAGCGAGGCCCGCTTCGACGCAATCCCGTGACCAAACCAGATGGTAACCGCCCGAGGTGTCGTTGCTGTTTCCCCAGGGCACGCTGAGGCTGGCGACGATCGAGCCGGGATAGCTGCGATCCTGGTGGACCTTGAGAACGGCGGCCGAGAGATAGGCTTCACGTCGGATGTCGGCCGGGGCTTCGGGAATCTCCAGGCGCTTTCCCCAATCCTCCCATCCTGCGACGAAGCGTTGCCGGATCGACGCGTAGCCTTCGCTCAAGCTCGAGCGCGCCTTGGTGCGGGCGCCGATGATGTCCTGCGAGAGGGCCAAGGCGAGAGTGCCATGGTTTTCCTTTAGCTCGCCCAAAAGCGCGACATTGCCGTCGAGCGCTTCGGCGTAGGTCCAGGTCATCCGCCCGTTCTGCGCAAAATCCTGCCAGCCGTCGGAGGTCCCGACATAGCCTGCGCTCGTCCGCGAGAAGCCGGTGCTGCTCAGCAAGGAGAGCGCGGCGCCGCCCCGCCAGGCCGCCAGGTCCTCATCGCCCGCGAGCGCATTGTTGTGCTCGCCGCTGTTGCCGAGATGCGGCGCGAGAAGGGCGTAAAGCTTCACCCCTTCGCCGATGAGGCGGAAGGAGACGAGCACCACGTCGCGGCGCGGGTCGGGAAGCACCTCCAGCACCAGCCGATAGTGATCACTCTGGTGAACAATGTGCGGCAGCGGCAGATACGGCTCCGGCAGCGAGATCCGGTAATTGTTGACGCGCTTGACCTCCCACCAGCCGGACGCTCCCGCGACGATGAATCCGAGATCCCGGATCTGCGGCAATCCGGTCTCGGGCGCATAGATCTCGTTGATGATGCCATAGCCCAGCGTGACCCAAACGCGGCTGATGCCGAGCGCCGTCGTCACCATGTCCTTGGCGCTGGACGTCCAGGTCGGGCGGATGCCCGGTGCGCCCGGCGCGCGCCTTCTGTCCGTCACGGCTCGTTCGTTCCATCGCGATCGGCGAGGCGGCGCGATGCCGTCCTGCCGACGAGCTCCTCGTAAAGCGCAACATAGCGCCGGGCGGACGTCGCCCAACTACTCTCGCGTCGCATGGCGCACAACTGCATCTTTCGCCCGCGCGACGGTTCCTCGTAGGTCCGGAGAGTATAGGCGATCGAGGCGAGCATGTCTTCGCTGGCGACGCGATTGAAGGCAAAGCCGGTCGCGGCGCCGCGCCACCGCCTGCGGGTGGATACGGTCACGGCTGCGTTTCGGATCCGCTTGCCTGTCCAGCATCGCCACACTGAGAGCAACCGATTGTCTATGGCTGATAACGTAACTCCCGAGTGCCGAAGCAAAATCATGGCCGCAATTCGGGGCCGCGACACCGCTGCCGAATTGCGGGTGCGCCGATTCCTTCATGCAGCCGGCCTCCGCTACCACTTGCATCGGATGGACATGCCTCGGAGGCTAGACGTAGTTTTCCCGGGCAGGCGGTTATGTCTATTTGTGCATGGTTGCTTCTGGCACGGTTGCCCGCACTGTCGCCACGGTGCGCGCGTAGTGAAAAGCAATGTCTCCTATTGGATGTCGAAGCTAGCGCGGAACAAGACGCGGGACGCCCAACATCAAGCGCGCCTAAATGAGCTGGGCTGGTCTAGCCTCATTGTATGGGAGTGTGAGTCTACCGATCCGAAAAAGCCCACCCAGCTCCTCGAAACGGTCCACTCTTTCCCTCCTAGGAGGATACGGTCTCAGCCAGTTCGGGCCAAATAGGTTTGAGGCGGCGTGCTAGAACGCTGCTGTCGCGCTTCCATCGCGGCAGTTTGCCGGTAGACCGCACCCCGACGCGTTCAAGCGCTTTGCGTTTTGTCT
>JASHRZ010000119.1 GCA_030037055.1 Alphaproteobacteria bacterium | reverse complement strand
GATGATGTCGGTCTCCGGTGGCTGGTTCTTCGTCGTTGCCTCCGAGGCGATCAGCGTCGCCGGCCAGGACGTGAAGCTGCCCGGCATCGGCTCCTACATCGCGCTCGCCATCGATCGGCGCGATCTCGCCGCGGTGGGCTACGCCATCCTCGCCATGCTGGTCCTCATCCTGATCTACGATCAGCTGCTGTTCCGTCCGCTGCTCGCCTGGTGTCAGCGCTTCAAGGTCGAGGCGATCGGCCAGGACGAGATCGAGCCGCCCTGGTTCCTCACCATGCTGCAGCGGGCGCGCCTCTTCGATCTGCTGCGCGCGTTTGTCGACGAGGTAGCCTCGCTGGTGAGTTGGACGGCCAAGCGCGCCCGGCGCGCGCCCGCGAGCCCGCGGCGGTCCTTCATGGCCGGTTCGCGCTGGGTCGACCTCGCCTGGAACGGAGCGCTGCTCGCCGGGGCCGTCTATGCCCTCGTCGAAACCGTCCGGTTCGTGCACGGCGAGGTCGGCTGGCAGGAGGTGCTGCATGTCTGCCTGCTCGGCCTTGCCACGCTGGTCCGCGTCATCGTCCTGATTGTGTTTGCGGCGCTGATCTGGGTCCCGATCGGCGTCTGGATCGGCCTGCGCCCGCGCCTTGCCCGCCGCGTCCAGCCGGTGGTCCAGTTCCTCGCCGCGTTCCCGGCGAACCTGTTCTTCCCGGTCGCCGTCGTCGCCATCCTGCGCTTCCATCTCAATGTCGAGATCTGGGTGAGCCCTCTGATGATCCTGGGGACGCAGTGGTACATCCTCTTCAACGTCATCGCCGGCACGCTGGCGCTGCCGACCGATTACCAGTTCGTCGCCAGCAATCTCGGCGTGTCGCGCTTTCTGTGGTGGCGCCGGCTGGTGCTGCCCGGCATCTTTCCCGCCTTCGTCACCGGGGCAGTGACCGCCTCGGGCGGCTCGTGGAACGCCAGCATCGTCGCCGAAGTGGCCCGCTGGGGTGACACCACGCTGGTGGCGACTGGCATCGGCGCCTATATCGCGGCTGAGACGGAGAAGGGCGATTTTCCGCGCATTGCGCTGGGCATCACCGTCCTCTGCCTTTATGTTCTGGTGTTCAATCGCCTGCTCTGGCGGCGCCTCTACAACCTCGCCGAAGAGCGGCTGCGCCTGGATTGACGCCGGCAGAGGACGATCCCTGAGCGAGACCATGCCCGACGACAGCCGCCTGATCTGTGCCGAAAAGGTCTGCAAGACCTATCAGACCGCCGAGACGCCCGGCCGCCTCGTGCTGGACCATGTCGATTTCTCGCTCTACGAGGGCGAGATCGTCGCCATCCTCGGCAAGTCGGGCTCGGGCAAATCGACCTTCCTGCGCGTGCTCGCCGGACTGACGCCGCCGACCGAGGGCCATGTCGCCTATCGCGGCCAGGCGGTCGAGGGGCCGGCCCACGGTATTGCCATGGTGTTCCAGACCTTCGCGCTCTTTCCCTGGCTCACTGTGCTGGGCAATGTCGAGCTCGGGCTCGAGGCGCAGGGCGTGGCGCGCGCCGAGCGGCGCCAGCGCGCGCTCAAGGCGATCGACCTCATCGGTCTCGACGGCTTCGAATCCGCCTATCCCAAGGAGCTTTCCGGTGGCATGCGCCAGCGTGTCGGCTTCGCCCGCGCCCTTGTCGTCAACCCCGACGTGCTGCTGCTCGACGAGCCATTCTCGGCACTCGACGTGCTGACGGCGGAGACGCTGCGCGGCGACCTCATGGATCTCTGGGTCGAGCGGCGCGTGCCGACCAAGGGCATCATCCTGGTCTCGCACAATATCGAAGAGGCGGTGGAGATCGCCGACCGCATCATCGTCTTCGGCAGCGATCCCGGTCATATCCGCGCCGAGATCGTGGTGCCGTTGGCGCGGCCGCGCGACGTCACCAGCCCGCGCTTCCAGCAGATCGTCGACGAGGTCTACGCCATCCTCACCACCGTGCCCGGCCGCGAGCCCGGGCGGCGCGGCGCGCGCGGCACCGAGCCGGTGGGCGTCGGCTACCGCCTGCCCGCTGCCTCGATCCAGCAGCTGGTGGCCTTGCTTGACGCCATCTGCGCGCCGCCTTACTCCGGCCGCGCCGACCTGCCGCATCTGGCCGAGAGCGAGCATATCGAGGACGAGGAGCTGTTCGTCCTGATCGAGGCGCTGCAGCTCCTGGGCTTCGCCCAGGTCGCCGGCGGCGACATCTGGGCGACGCCCGCCGGCCGCGCCTTCGCCGAGGCTGACCTGCAGCAGCGCAAGCAGATCTTCGCCGACCAGCTGCGCCGTTCGATCCCGCTCGCCGCCCATATCCGCAAGGTGCTCGACGAGCGGCCCGGCCACAGCGCGCCCGAGGCGCGCTTCCTTGCCGAGCTTGAGGATCATCTCTCCGAGGAGGAGGCGCATGAGGTGCTGGAGACGATGATCAATTGGGGCCGCTATGCCGAGCTCTTCGCCTATGATTACGATCGCGGCGTCCTGAGCCTGGAGAACCCGAGCTGAGCCGCGGCGCCCGCCGCCGGGCTCGGCGGCCTCCTGCACCCGAACCTCGGGGCTGCCCCAAAATTTCCCGTGCCAGTGCAATCTCGAGCCTGTCATTGGGGATGAACGGCTGCTGCTCCGCCCCTATAATTAGGGACCGGGCGGTGGCGCCCGGCGTCTCCTCCCAAGGACAAAGACGGATCTCTCCCATGCTTCAGCCCATCGCTCCCGCCGCGCGCGGCCTTGCCGCGGCCACTCTCCTCGCCGCTCTCCTGCTCGCGAGCCCATCGCACGCCGCCATGAGCAACCCACCGGGTTCGGCACCGGCACAGCTCGCTCAAGCCACGCCCCCCTCGGCGCCACCCGCCGCCACGCCGAAGAAGCCGCGGCGTTCGCCGGTCGACCGCATCGAGGACCGCATCAAGAGCCTGCATGCGGCGCTCCAGATCACCCCGGAGCAGGAGCCGCAATGGAATGGCGTGGCTCAAGCGATGCGCGAGCAGGGGCAGATGATGGGGAATGCGATCCAGCAGCGTGAGCTGAACCCGGCGATGAACGCGGTGGACGAGCTCAAGGCCTATCAGGCGATCGTCGACGCCCACGCCCAGGGGATGCAGAAGCTCGTGCCGGCGTTCACGGCGCTCTACGCCAGCCTGTCGGACGATCAGAAGAAGAAGGCGGACGTCCTGTTCAGCCGCACCCATCATCGCCGCAGCAGCAGCAAGAAGTCATAGCCCTGCCGGTCACCGGCCTCCTCTAGAGAGAGGGCAGTATGAGCCGCTCGAGAAATCTCCGTTCCAGTCTCGCCAAGGCGGCGGTCGCGCTCGCCTTGGCCGGCCTCCTCGGCGTGATCGCCGCTCCGGCGCAGGCCGACGACCGTGGCCGGCGGGGTCCCCCGCCGCGCCATCATCACCCGCGCGGCTGGCGGCCCCATCCGGTCGTCGTGGCACCGGCGCCGGTCTATGCGCCGCCGGCCGTGGTCTATGCGCCGCCGGTGGTATCCCCCGGCATCAACCTGGTCATCCCCTTCACCTTCCGCTAGCGATCATTCCGTCGGCCTTGGGCCCCGACAGCGATGGCGGGGCCCGTGCTTTGCCGCGGTGGGGGTGTCGTGATAGGTCGGCGCCATGACGCGCGACAACGTCCTGCCGCTGATCGACGCCGCTTGCGCGGCGGCGCGTTGAGCTTGCTGCTGCTGTTGGCGCCGTCTATCCTCGGCGCGGCGCGCCGCTCGCTGGCGGCGCTTTATGGCGGCATGCTGTGCTTGAGCATCGCCGCCTACGTCGTCAATTCCTGACCCAGCGTCTACGCGCTGCGTGCCCTGTGGCTGGTGCCGATCGCCGCCGCCAGCATGGGCGTGCCGCCGCTGTTCCTGCTCTATGCCCGCGCCAATTTCGATGACGATTTCGGTGCGTCCTGGTGCGGCCTGTGGCTCGCCACGATCGCGCTCGGTTGCTCCTGCGCCATCGGCCACGTGCGGCCTGTCTGCCTTATCTTCCAGGCGGTGCAGCTGTTGTGGATCGCGCTCGCCATCCGCCTCGCGCTTGCCGGCCGTGCGGCGGATCTGGTGGAGGAGCCGGCGCTTCCGCGTCGTGCTGGTGACGGCCGCCT
>JASHRZ010000118.1 GCA_030037055.1 Alphaproteobacteria bacterium | reverse complement strand
GGGCGAGCGCCGCACACTGACGCGATAGGGCAGCCAGCCGGCATTGGGCCTGATGCCGAGGCGCTCGTAGAAGCCGCGCGCCGGGTTCCAGTCGAGCACCGAGAGATCGAGGCGGCGGTAGCCGCGCGCCAGCGCCAGCGCGGCGAGGTCGGCGAGCAGCTTGCGCCCGGCGCCGCGCCCCATCGGCGACATAGATGTCCTCGAGATAGAGGCCCGGCCGGCCATGTCGAGTAGGTGGTGAAAGACAGGCTGAAGCCGCGTCGCAGGAAGCGAGCCGCGCCTCGAAGCGCGGGGGCCGAAGCCGTCGCGCAGCAGATTCGCCTCTCTGGCGCTCACCGCTTCGCGCGTCGCGGCGCGGATCGCGATCGCGCTCATTCGGCGCCGCCCGGCCAGAGCGGCAGCCAGCCCATCCAGGCGAGCCAGAACACGGCGAAGCCCATCGACAGCAGGGTGATCGGCACGCCCGCCCGAGCGTATTCGGCGAAGCTGAGGCGGACGCCGAAGGCGGCGCCGCGCTCGACGACGATGAGATTGGTGAGCGATCCCACCATCAGCAGATTGCCGGCGAGCGAGCACAGCAGCGCTAGCGCGTAGAGCGCGCCTTGTGGCGGGTTGGGCCAGATCTGCAGCAGCAGGATGACCGAGGGCACGTTGCCGATGGTGTTGCTCATGAGGAGCGCGAGCGGCGTCAGCACGGCGAGGCTGTCGGGCAGCAGGCCGACGCCCTGCAGCGCCGAGATCAGCGTCCAGGGCAACCCGGTATCGGCGAGCGCGCCGGTGATGGCGAAGAGCGAGACGAAGAGCAGCAGCAACGGCCAGTCCACCGCGGCGATCATGGTGCGGCTGGTGAATTTCCGCGTCGCCAGCAGCAGCGCGGCGATCGCGAGGCCGACGATCTCGCGCGGCGCCGATGTGGCGAACAGGATCAGCAGCGCCGCCATGGCCGCGAGGCCCTTGATCGTCTGGTAGCGCACGTGCGGGTGGAGCTGCACCTCCGACGCCTCGCGCGTCACCGCGAGCACCGTGCCCTCGATGCGGTCGTGCCACAGCAGCCAGATGACGCCGAAGACGCAGACCAGCCCCACCATCGCCGGGACGAGACAGGCGAGCAGGAAGGTGTCGAAGCTGAGATTGCCGACCTGGCCGATCAGGATGTTCTGCGGGCTGCCGATCAGGGTGGCCGCCGACCCGGCATTGGTGGCGCAGGCCAGCGCGAGGAGGAAGGGGCGCGGATCGAGCTCGCGCGCGCGCGCGCCGGCAATGAGCAGCGGCGCCAGGGTGAAGACGACGATGTCGTTCGCGAGCAGCGCGCCAAGGCCGCCGCAGACCGCTACCGTGATCGCCAGCAGCCGCGCCGGACCGCCGCGCTGGCTGGTGACCCACTCGGCGCAGAGATCATAGAAGCCGGAATAGGCGAATTGCGCCGAGATGATCATCAGCGCGAAGAGCAGCACGAGGGTCGATGCGTCGATCGTGGCACCGAGATCGTCGAGCGTCACCGTCTCGGTCGCGAGCAGCACGATCACGCCGATCAGCGCAATGCCCGTGCGGTCGACCTGCAGCCAAGGGAGCCGCCCGGCAGCCATGCCGATATAGGTGAAAACGAACACCAGAATGATGATTGCGGCGTGCATGGGCGGGGCATCATAGGGCGAGTCCCGGTGGCACCCTCAAGCCATTTCGCCCGCAAGCGCTGCAATATCCCTCAGGTGCGTCCGTCGCGCCACGCCCCTCCCGCCGCCCTTTCGCCGTGCTATATACTGGCCAATGGCTGAGCCTCTCACCCCCGCCGCCGCCCCGCCAGCTCCCTATCTCGCCGGCCTCAACGACGCGCAGCGCCGGGCGGTCGAGGCCGTCGACGGCCCCGTGCTGGTGCTGGCGGGCGCCGGCACCGGCAAGACACGCGTGCTGACGACGCGGCTTGCGCACATCCTCGCTACCCGCCGCGCCTGGCCGAGCCAGATCCTGGCGGTGACCTTCACCAACAAGGCGGCGTTGGAGATGCGCGAGCGGCTTGAGCGCATGATCGGGCAGAGCGCCGAAGGGCTCTGGCTCGGCACCTTCCATTCGGTCGCCGCCCGTCTCCTGCGCCGGCATGCCGAGGTCGTGGGGCTCAAGCCCAACTTCACCATTCTCGACACCGACGATCAGCTCCGCCTGGTGAAGCAGGTCGCGCTTGCCGAGGGCATCGACGAGAAACGCTGGCCTCCCCGCGCGCTGCTCTCCGCCTTCGAGCGCTGGAAGGATCGCGGGCTGACGCCGGACAAGGTGCAGGCCGATGACCGTTCGGAGCTCGCTGACGGCCGCGCCCCCGCGCTCTTCCGCCTCTATCAGGAGCGGCTGGCGACGCTCAACGCCGCCGATTTCGGCGATCTGCTGCTGCACAACCTCACCATCTTCACCGGCCGCGCCGACATCCTTGCCGATTATCAGCACCGCTTCCGCTACATCCTGGTGGACGAGTACCAGGACACCAACGTGGCGCAGTATCTCTGGCTCCGGCTCCTGGCGCAGGGCCATCGCAATCTCTGCTGCGTCGGCGACGACGATCAGTCGATCTATTCCTGGCGCGGCGCCGAGATCGGCAACATCCTGCGCTTCGAGCGCGACTTCCCCGGCGCGCGGATCGTCCGCCTCGAGCAGAACTACCGCTCCACGCCGCATATCCTCGCCGCCGCCTCGGCGCTCATCGCCAAGAACAAGGGGCGGCTCGGCAAGACGCTGTGGACCGTGCTCAACGAGGGCGAGCGCATCGTGCTGCGCGGCCTCTGGGACGGCGAGGAAGAGGCGCGCTGGGTCGGCGACGAGATCGAGGCGCACCAGCGCCGGGGCGAGAAGCTGGCCGGGATCGCCATCCTGGTGCGCGCCGGCTTCCAGACACGCGAGTTCGAGGAACGCTTCATCACCCTGGGCCTGCCCTACCGCGTCATCGGCGGCCCGCGCTTCTACGAGCGGCAGGAAATCCGCGACGCGCTCGCCTATCTGCGCCTCGTCCATCAGCCCGCCGACGATCTCGCCTTCGAGCGCATCGTCAACGTGCCGCGCCGCGGCATCGGCGACGTGACGCTGCAGGCGCTCCACGCGCTCGCACGGTCGCAGCAGATTCCGCTCGCCGAGGCCGCCCGGCGCCTGAGCGAGACCGATGAGCTGAAGCCCGCCGCGCGCAAGGCGCTGCGCGATTTCCTCGCCGCGCTGGCGCGCTGGCGCAGCCTCGCCGAGACGGCGCTGCACACCGAGCTGGCGGCGACGGTGCTCGACGAGTCCGGCTATACGGCAATGTGGCAGGCCGACAAATCGCCGGAAGCGCCGGGCCGGCTGGAGAATCTGAAGGAGCTCGTCGCGGCGATGGCCGAGTTCGACAATCTCGGCGGCTTCCTCGACCATGTCAGCCTGGTGATGGAGAACACCGCTTCGGCCTCGGGCGACATGGTGAGCGTGATGACCTTGCACAGCGCCAAGGGCCTTGAATTCGATGCCGTGTTCCTGCCGGGCTGGGAAGAGGGGCTGTTCCCCAATCAGCGCGCGATGGAGGACAACGGCCGCGCCGGGCTCGAGGAGGAGCGGCGGCTCGCCTATGTTGGCCTCACCCGCGCGCGCCAGCGCGCCTATGTCTCCTATGCCGCCAACCGCCGCCTCTACGGCCAATGGCAGCCGACCTTGCCGTCGCGCTTCATCGCGGAGCTGCCGACGGAGCATCTCGAGGTGGTGGCCGATCCCGGCCTTTATCCGCGCGCCGGCGCGCTCGGCGGCGATGACTGGTCGCCCAGCGTCTTCCCGGCGCGGCCGGATCTGGCGCGGCTCGGCCCGCTCGGTCGCCGCTCGCCGCTCATCGAAGGCCGCCCTGGCCCGCCCGCCGGGCGCGAGCTGCGCCGCATCGGCGGCTTCGCGGCGGGCGACCGCGTCTTCCACCGGAAATTCGGTCATGGCACGGTGCGCGCCGTCGAAGACAACAAGCTCGCCATTCGCTTCGACCAGGCAGGCGACAAGATGGTGATGGACGCCTTCGTGGAGAAAGCCTGACATGGCGCGCGATTATTTCTCCGGCGATTATCTGCAGGCGCGGAGCGCTTTTCTGGAAGCGGCGCAGGCGGCCGGCGCCGGGCTGCAGCGCTATGACAACGACGGCGCGCGGGGGCCGGCGGGCGAGGCGCTGGCGAGCGACGTCGCCTGGCTCGGCCCGGCCGACGCCTCCCGGGTGCTGCTGACGGTGTCGGCGACCCACGGTGTCGAGGGTTTCTGCGGCTCGGGCGTGCAGACGGGAAGCCTTCGCAGCGGACTTGCGCGCGAGCTGCCGGCCGATACCGCCTGGCTCGCCGTTCACGCCGTCAATCCTTACGGCTTCGCCTGGATTCGGCGCGTCACCGAGGACAATGTCGATCTCAACCGCAACTTCGTCGCGCACGACCGGACGCTGCCGCGCAATGACGGCTACGTCGCGCTCGCCGCCGCGCTTTGCCCGGTCGAGTGGACCGAGGCGTCGCGGCGCGCGGCGTGGGCGCTGATTGTTGCGTACGGCGAACGCCACGGCGCCGCGGCCCTGCAGAAGGCGATCACCGGCGGGCAATACAGCCATGCCGACGGCATCTTCTATGGCGGCGCCGCGCCCACCTGGTCGCGGCGCGTTTTCCTGCGCATCGCCGCCGAGCATCTGTCGCGCGCGCGCCGCATCGCGGTGATCGACTACCATACCGGCCTCGGCCCTTATG
>JASHRZ010000117.1 GCA_030037055.1 Alphaproteobacteria bacterium | reverse complement strand
GTCCGTCAATTCATTGGGCACGTCAATCGTATTCGGCGGAAGCGGATTTATTGGAACGCACTTGCTCCGCAGACTGATCGCATCAGGCGCAGATCGGGTGATCTCGATTGATATCCGGGATCCGAAGAACGTCGTTCCCGGTGTCGACTACCTGTGCGCCGACGTGCGCGACCTCGGTGATTTCATCGTCCCACGACCGGTTTCGACCATTTATAACCTGGCGGCCGTGCATGCCACACCAGGGCATCCAGACCATGAATATTATGAGACCAACGTGCTGGGAGCGCTCGAGGTCACAGCGTTTGCTCGCCGGATGGATGTGAAAGAGATTGTATTCACCAGCTCCATTTCCGTCTATGGGCCTGGCGAGGACACCAAATCGGAAAGCTCGCCTCTTGCGCCGATATCGCCTTATGGCCGGTCGAAGATGTTAGCGGAACGAATACATCGAGCATGGTTCGACGAAAGCGTGGGCCGTCGCCTGGTGATCGCTAGGCCGGCGGTCATATTCGGTCCAGGCGAAGGTGGCAACTTTACGCGTATGGCGCGGTTGCTGAAAGCGGGTGTGTTCATCTATCCGGGACGGCGGAACACCATTAAGGCGTGCTTCTATGTCGATGACTTGCTGGACGCCATCATGTTTGCCAGAAATGCGCCGGATCCCTTCGTGCTTTTCAATGCCTGCTATCCCGACCGCTATACGCTTGAGGAGATCGTCGAGGCATTTCGCGCAGAGCATTTTCCGAAAGCGAAGACATTCGACATTCCGCTTGGCTTAATCATGGTAGCGGCCCAGGTGTTGCGCCCGATTTCGGCAATGGGCCTGGGCATTCACCCGGAACGCGTCATGAAGTTGGTGCGTTCGACGGATATAGCGCCTGGTTGGTTGGAGAGCCGCAATGCGTCGACGCGCGGGAGAATCGCGTCCGCTTTGGACCGGTGGGCAAAATGCTCAAACGGCAGCTTCACTTGACCAGCCTGAAGCGGATTGGACGTTAGATACAGCGTTCTGCCCCGAAGTCCCGCAGTGGCTCACCGTCAACTGAATTGACGGTCTTCGGGTGGCGCTCGCCACGAACCCTTTGCTGTAATAACACCCCGGCCACGTAGTGCGCATTCAGCCGCTCGGATACCATCTGAGCCGGCAGTCGCTCTCGCCTCGAGCCTTGTTCGCGACGTCGGACCGCGTGGCAAGGTCAGCGACGAATGGGCGGTGCCTCTATGCTTCCTCCATCACCGTGCGCTCCACGATAGCGGCGCCGAAGAGACATGGTGGCAGGTACATGGAACCGATGCGCTCGCCGAGGCGAAGCGGCTCTGGCAACAAACGCATCAAACTGATGACGGGGCTGGCGTGGCAACACCGGTCAATGGTACTGGCGCGACGGATAGCAAGGAATGCGCGTGATCGCGGCAGGCGCTTGCAACGCGACCGCGTCGCCCGACGAAGCGGTGCAACCCGCTCTACCACGAGGTGACCACGGGTGACATCAGATTTGCAAAACGAAGCCAATCGCCGTAACGCGCTGCTGAGCACCGGCCCGCGCACCGAGCGCGGCCGACGGATCTCGAGCATGAACGCGCTGCGGCACGGGCTCACCGCGCAGCACGTCACCGTTTTTGATGAGGAGGAAGAGGATTTTCGGCGATTTCACCGGGAGCTGATGCGGGTGCTGCGGCCAAAGGGCGCGATGAAAGCGCAACTCTTCGAGCGTGCCGTCATCTGCGCGTGGCGCCTGCGCCGGGTCTACCGGATCGAGACCGGGCTGTTCGGCAAGGCGCGAAAGTCTTGGACGTCCGGCGGCCCGACAATGGCCATCGATATCGACACTGTGTACACGCGACTTTCATCGCAACGTGACGATCTCGCAAAGCTGTCGCGCTACGAAGCGAGCATGGAACGCTCGCTTCGGCGCGCGTTGCTCGATCTCGAGCGCCGGCAGGCGCGACGCAGAGGGGACGATGGGGTCGATCGGATGCTGGCGAGGGCTACCGAAGGCAGTCGCTTTAGTCTCCGTTAGCCATTTCCATCGCTGAGATCAGCGAGATCAATCCAGCCAAGTCGTTGCGGCCGCCGTGGCGTCGCAAAGCGAGGCGGATCCACATCCAATCGCGTGAAGATGACCTGGAGTGACGCGGACGAGGACAAGCAACGAGGAATTCAGCAGGCTGGCACATCGACCAGCACGAGTCGCGAACACCTGCGACCGACGCGAGGTCGGTCGCTGGCCTCAAGCGCTCTGTCCGGCGCTGTGCAAGGGAAGGGCGGATGGCCGTTGCGTCAAGCTCCGTTGCATCACCAGCGCCATGCGCTGGCAGTAGTCTGACAGTTCAAGGAGGAGAGCGCGGCGTTCCGGATCCGCCACTCGCTCGGCTTGATGGCGAAAATCCAAGGCCATTCCACGCATGATGTGATGATCTGACATTTGCTTCGTCTGGTCCCTCGTTCCTGCGGACTCTACTCTTCGATCATTGCAGCGCGATTACCCCCGGGCGAAACCCCGTCCACCGCTCGATCACGGTTCCGCGAACGCGCATTTGAATAAGTTTGCGGCCGGCCCATCGCCCGAGTGTGTGAGATCAATCACACCGCCGCATGGGAGCACGGTATCCGGGGCGCCAACGAGTTTGCCGCTAGGGTTAGCGTCGGGGTCTTGTATAGTGTCTTGGTCAGAGAGCCTGGGAGGGCAAAATGGCACAATATCGTTGCTATTTCCGCCGCCGTGACGGATTGATGCTGGGCGCGGAGGACATCGACGGCACCCAGGACCGGGAGGCAATCGAGAAGGCCCGCCAACGGCTGGCGAGCGAGCACAACTTCGCGGTCTTCGAGCTTTGGCACCGGGAACGGTGGATTTACGCCGAGATGAAAGCGGAAGAGGTTAGTTGAGGCGGGGTCGTTTGCGCCGGCAAGGCCCTCGCGTTGCACCACGTGCAGGGACAGGATGAACTTGAGGATTGGCGTCGTTATTGCGACCCGTTGGCGCAGCGCACTGCTTACCCGACTGCTGCAGTCCTTAGCATCCCAGTCGCGACCTCCGGACCTGATCTGCGTTTCGGCCATCGATGAGCTCGACCTCGGGCCGGCCCGCGACGCGACGCGTTTGCCGTCGCGGCTCGGGTTCGGCGATCCCCGGTCCGACGGCGCAACGAAACAAGGGCGTTCGGGCGTCGCGGGCGATGCCAACATTCTCGTCTTTTTCGACGATGACTTTCTGCCCTCCCGGCATTGGCTGCAACGGCTCGAGGGCATCGCCCTTAAGCACCCTCGGCTACTCGGTATCGACGGCAAGGGGACCATGCGGCCGGCGCAAGCCGCGCAGGCCGTAACGAAGCCGCTGTTCAAGAACGTCGTTCGGGCGGCCTTTCCGGAACCCTATATCGATCGCCGCGGGCGGTTGTGGGGCAATCTGCTCGGCCTCGCCTCGCTGCTCTCGGGGCGCGACCATGCCACGGCACGCGGTGATAAGACGTGAAGATGTGAAATCGCGTGGAAAATTAGCCCAAAGGGGCTACGATTCAAAGCGAATTGACAGTGAAGAGGTGGGGACTGGTGGGGCACCGCATCCGATGCGGCTACGGCGAACCCGCTTCGATGCAGCGTGTCGGCGAGCGTGGCCGTCGACGGCCAGCGCTCCGTCGCAACCATCAGCGCACTGGGTCGGGTCGGATGCCGATCGGTCATTGCGTCTTTCCGATCCCCGGCACACGACTCCGCATGAGGCTCGTTATTTGTGCGAGCTCGCGCCGACCGAGGCCGCCCAACCCGCTCAAAATAGCAAAATAGATAGCGACTGCTGCGGCGATACTGCCGAGCAACGGGAGCACGGAGATCGCCGCTACGGTGGCCGGGCGGTATCCCATTCCCCACAACCCACCGCCCATGACGCTTGCCGCCGCGGCGAACCGGAGTAGCGCCACCCACTCAATCTGAAACCGCCAATGCGCGCGCAGAAGATAGGAGGAATAGGCGGCGCTTGCGGCATAGCCGACCAGCGTTGTGACCGCAGCAACCGCGATATCTCGCAGCAGCGGCAAGAAAGCAAGGTTGAGGCCGATGTTTAGGCACATACCGAGCGCACTGGCGCGCACGACCATGCGAAGACGATTGAGCGCTACGCCGACAGATTCCATTAGCGTCGCGAGCCCATAAAACGCTGCTGCCGCCGCCACTATCGGCAGTACCCAGCGGCCGGCGATGCCCATCTCGACCGTCGTCAGCCTCCCCAGGAACGACGGTCCCACCATCAGCATCCCGACGGCGAAAGGTACGGCAATCATGATAAAGAGTCGCATCGCCGTGGCGATCAGCTGTTCTGATTCGGCGCGATCCCCGAGATCGACCATCCGCGCCAGAAGGGGTGTCAGAATCATGGCGATAAGCCTCGGCAAGACAATCACGAATGAGGCGAGCTGATAAGCCGGCTGGTAGCGTCCGACATCCGCCACCGAGAGAAAGACCAGGATCAGGTAACGATCGCCGAAATTGAGCGTGAAGTCGATGATCATACCGATCGTGACCGGCAGCCCGACTCGGAAATCCGCGACCACGAGGCGCGGCCGCAGGCGAAATCGAGGCACGCCGATCTCGCGAAGCATCTGCCAGAAGAAAGGCAGGCTCACGCCGATGCCGGCGGCAGTTTGCAATGCCAGCAGGGTATCGACCGATGGTGCGTGACCGACGGCGATTGCGGTCAGCAGCATGGCGAGGAACAGCAAAGGTATACCACTCCAGGCAAGATTGTAGGAAACGAACCGGAGCGTGTTGCGGTAGTAGTTGAGGACTTGCCGGCACAAGAGATTCGCCGCAAGCAAGCCAACAAGGAGCCATGTGGTCACGACGACATTGCCCTCAACCTCTATCGTCTTCCCGAAAGCGAGCAATAGCACAGCCGAAAACACTGCGAGGACGATGATCTGGAAACTGAATTGGGGCTCGAAGAGTCGACGCCGCTCGCCCGCGGTCGGTGCAGATACAAGCTTGCGCGAATACGAATAGGTGATTCCGGTGGTGGTCAACTCAAAGACCTGCACGAGGCCGACATAAACGAGAACGTAGGCACCGTAGCTCGCCTCGCCCATCCAGGGGATTACGATGGGGAGCAGGACCAGCCCCTGCAATTGAAGAATAAGTTGCGAGACAAAAGAGAGGCCGAGCGCCCAGCCGATGCCGCCCTCGCTACTCACGCAACGCCCCCCTTCTCGATTCCAATGCAACGGCGATCGGCTTGCCGCCTCGCGCCGAGTGCCCCGGCGCCAAAATCCTTGGCAGGGACGGTTCGGTCTAACATGCCCAATTTCGGCTCGTATGAGTTAGCGAAATCTGAAGGCTTGGTATGATCTAGCGCCGCCGTTGCCGCTCGATCACGTCACCGATACCATCTCTTCGACCAGCCGCTCCAATTGGTTCGCCGCGTTGCGGCGAAGCTCGGCAGCTCTTTGAAGAGCGGCCGCTGACGCGCCGGCGAGGCGTGACCGATCGGCGAGCCAACCGCCGATGATTTGCGTCGCCTCCGCAAGAAATGCGGTGTCGGAGG
>JASHRZ010000116.1 GCA_030037055.1 Alphaproteobacteria bacterium | reverse complement strand
GCACCAGCCGCTACTCCCGATTCAATCCTGCCTTTGGCTTCACCTACAAGATTCTCGCCAATCTCACCGGCTACGCCGGCTATTCGGAGGGCGCCGACACCGAGCGAAATCGAATGCTCCAACCCGGCGCAGCCCTGCCTGCTGCCCTCCTCGCTGTCGTCGGACCTGCCGAGCCTGAGACAGGTGGTCTCGCACACCTACGAGGCCGGACTGCGCGGCAGCTTCGCGCAGCCGGAGCTGCTGCCCGGCAAATTCACGTGGAATTTCGGCCTGTTCCGCAGCGACCTCATCGACGATATCTACGGCGTTGCGACCTCGATCAGCTTCGGCTTTTTCGAAAATATCGGCGCGACGCGCCGCCAGAGGATCGAGAGCAAGCTTGCCTATGGCGACGACGGCTGGTCGGCCTACCTCGCCTACACCCTGGTCGACGCCACGTTCCAGTCGCCGCTGAGCCTGCCCTCGTCCAGCAATCCCTTCGCCAATGCCGCGGGCGATATCGAGGTGCGGCCCGGAGACGATTTGCCCGCCATTCCCAAGCACGAGCTCAAGCTCGGCGCCGATTACCGGCTAAGCCCCGCATTGGACGCTGGTCGGCATCCTGAACCTATTTCAGCGCGCAATATCTGCGCGGCGACGAATCGAACCAGAATCCGCCGGTGCCGGGCTACGCCGTGGCCGGGCTCCACAGCACCTATGAAATCACCTGCAACTTCGAGACCTTCGTCAACATCCAGAACAAGCCGCATGCGGGCCTTGGCAGCAACGAATGCTGCGATTATGGTAAATTTTGCCCGGCCGCTATGGTCTGGCATGGGGGATGATTCACGCGATGACAGCCACGGGTTCCCCGCGGCGATCTCGGGGCAGGAAACGTGCGTCAGCGAGCCACCCGGATTCACCGGAATGTTCGGTGGGCGAGCTGCCGCCGAGACCGCGTCACCGTGACCGCGTTTTCGTCGTCATGTCCTTGGCGCTCGCGCTATCCGCCGTCCAGGCCGCATCGGCGGCGGCTCAATCCGCGCCGGGCGGATCGATAGAGCCGAGCGCCGGCACCGTCGACTATCTTGATATCGGCGCCGGGGTCTACGACCTCGCCGGCGACAATCACCGCCACGAGACCGGCGCCGCCGATGTCGAATACCACTTCGGCCAGAAATTCCTGGGTATCGGCCCGGCGCTGGGCGTGATCGCCGATATAAGGGGCGGCGGCATGGGCTATGCGGCGCTTTACGGCGACATCCCGGTCGGGCCCTTGGTCGTCACGCCTTTGGCCGGGCTCGGCGGCTGGTGGCATGGCGACGGCAATGACGAGAATCTCGGCGGCACCTTCCAGTTTCGGCTGTCGCTCGAAGCCGCCTGGCGATTGGACAACGCCTCGCGTCTCGGCCTGCGCTTCGGCCATATTTCGAACGCCGGCATTCATCCGGTCAATCCCGGCGACAACGATCTAATGCTGACTTACTCGCTGCCACTGCGCTTTTGACCAGGCTGCCTGACGATCAACCGGGCTCGATCAGTCCAGCGATTTCCGGAAACGGAAGATGCTGATGGCCAGCAGCACGACTCCGAGCACGGCCATGCCGAGAAGGTCCGGCCACAGCGCATCGAGCCCCACGCCTTTGAGAAACGTGGCGCGGATGACGACAAGGTAATAGCGCAGCGGATCGAGATAGGTGAGCCATTGCATGGGCGTCGGCATGCTGGCGATGGGAAAGCTGAAGCCGGACAGGATGAACGCCGGATTGAGTACGAAGAAGCTCGCAGCGAAAGCCTGCTGCTCGGTCTTGGCGAGGGTCGAGATGAGCAGGCCGAGCCCCAGGGTGCTGAGGAGGAAGAGGCAGGTTCCCAGCAGCAGGATGAGAGGATTGCCGACGAAGGGGATGTGGAACCAGAGGGTCCCGAACAGCGCCACCAGCGCCACTTGCGCAAGGCCGATGAGGAAGAACGGCGCGGTCTTGCCCAAGATATATTCGGCGGGCCGGATCGGCGTCACCATGATCTGCTCGAGCGTGCCGATCTCGCGCTCGCGCACGATGGCCGAGGCGGTGAGGCTGACGACCACCACCAGGGTCAGCGAGCCGACCACGCCCGGCACGAAGAACCAGCGCCCGTTGAGGTCGGGGTTGTACCAGGGCCGCGGCTCGATGGTGACCTGCACCATCTTTCCACCGGCTCCGCCAATGCCGCGCCGGATCAGGTCGAGGGTATAGTCCTGGGAATATTGGGCGACGATCTGATTGAGGTAGCCGAGGGCGATGAGCGCCGTGTTGGAATTGGTGCCGTCGACGATCACCTGGAGCGGCGCGCTCTGGCCCTTGCGCAGGAGCTGGGCGAAGCCGGCATGCACGACGATCGCCAGCGCCGCATCGCTGCGGTCGATGGCGTTCTCCACTTCGGCGTCCGTCGCGGCGATGCGCACGATGCGGAACCGGTCGCTGAAGGCGAAGCGCGAGATCAGGTCGCGGCTCTCCAGCGTGTGGTCGCGGTCGAGCACAACGGTCGAGACGTGATAGACCTCGAACGTCGCGGCATAGCCGAAGACCAGCATCTGGACCAGCGGCGGAACGATGAGCCGGAAGCGGGCCCATTTGTCGCGCTTGAGCTCGAGGAACTCCTTGATGAGCATGTGCAGGATGCGCTCGAACATGGGCGATCAATCCAGCCGCTTGCGGAAGGCGCGCGCGGCGAGGAAGGCGATGATTCCGGCATAGATGATCATGGCCAGGATCGGCGCCGTGAGATCGAGGATGCCCGATCCCTTGAGGAACACCGCCTTGAGGATGGTGACATAGTAGCGGGCGAAGACGATGTAGGTGACCGCCTGCACCGCCGGCGGCATCTGGTCGATGGGGAAGGCGAAGCCCGAGAGCAGCGTCGTGGGCAGCAGCGTCACCAGCAGTCCGATCTGGGCCGCGCCGACCTGACGACGGATTCCCGTCGAGATGAGATAGCCGATGCCGAGCACGACGGTCAGGAACAGCGAGGTGGTGAAGAAGAGAGTCATCAGCGTGCCGCGGAACGGCACGTCGAACCAGAAGACCGCGAAGGCCAGGCAAAAGACCGCATCGAGGAGGCCGATGGCGAAGTAGGGCAGCAGCTTCCCCAGCATCAATTCCATCGGCGTCACCGGCGTGGATACGAGAAGCTCCATCGTGCCCCGCTCCCACTCGCGGGAGATGGTGAGCGAGGTGAGCTGGGCGCCGACCAGCGCCATGACCAGGGCGACCACGCCGGGGATGATGAAATTCCGGCTTTCGAGATCCTCGTTGAACCAGACGCGCGACTGCGCGGCGATCGGTTGGAGCACGGCGACCGTGCTTCCCGCAAGCGCGCTCGCTTCGATCAGAACGGTGCTCGAGAACCCCGTGACCACGGCCTGGGCATAGCCGATCGCGATGTTCGCCGTGTTGTCGTCCGTCGCATCGACGAGGGCCTGGACGGCGCTCCTTCCCGTGTCGGTGAGGCGCTCGGTGAAGTCGGTGGGAACGACCACGACAAGCCGGCACAGGCCGCGGTCCAGCGCCCGGGTGACGTCGCGGTAGTTGTCGAAGCCGGCGACGATGGAAAAATATTCCGAGGCCTGGAAGCGCTTGAGCAGCGCCTGGCTGTTCTGGCTCGCTTCGCGGTCGAAGACGCAGATGGGCAGGTGCTTCACGTCGAGACTGACGCCGTATCCGAGCAGGATCATCTGCATGAACGGCATCAGCAGCGCGATCATCAGGCTGATGGGATCGCGCCAGATCTGGAGCACCTCCTTGACGGCGACGGCCTGGAGGCGGCGGGATCTCATGGGCGCGGTCCCTCCGCCCTGGCCTCGGCGCCGATCATTTGGACGAAGATGTCCTCGATGGTCGGTTTGATCTGTTCGATGCGCGTGACCCTGACGCCGCACCCGGCGAGATAATCGGGCAAGGCCGCAAGCGCCGCTCCCGCGCTCTCCACCAGAATGTGGATCGAATTGCCGAAGGCCGCGACGTCGCGCACGCCGGGCGCTTCATGGAGAGCCGCCATCGCCGTGCCCATCCCCTCGCATTCCACCACCAGGAGGTCGCCGCCAAGCGTGTGCTGCTTGAGCGCGCTGGGGCTCGCCATCTCGATCAGCCGGCCGCGATCGATGAGCGCGACGCGGTTGCAATATTCGGCCTCGTCCATGTAATGCGTCGAGACCAGCACCGTGACCCCGTCGGCCGAAAGATCATGGATGAGGTCCCAGAAGCGCCGCCGCGACTCGGGATCGACGCCCGAGGTTGGCTCGTCGAGGAACAGGATCGGCGGCCGGTGCAGGATGGCGCAGCCGAGCGCCAGGCGCTGCTTCCATCCGCCGGCGAGCGTTGAAACCAACATGTTTTCGCGGTGCCTCAGCCCGGCCATCTCGACGGCGAAACCCATGCGTTCGGGCAGCACCGCGCGCGGCACCCGGTAGATGCCGCCGAAGAAGCGGAGGTTCTCGGCAACGGTGAGATCGGTGTAGAGCGAGAACTTCTGCGACATGTAGCCGATGTTCTCGCGCACCCGTTCAGGCTCGCGCGCGACGTCGAACCCGGCGACGCGCGCGCGGCCCTCGCTGGGGCGCAACAGGCCGCACAGCATGCGGATGATCGTCGACTTGCCGGCGCCGTTGGGGCCGAGGAACCCGACGATCTCGCCCCGGGCGATGCGAAAGCTGACATCGTCGACGGCCGTGAAGCTGCCGAAGCGCTTGACGAGTCTCTCGGCGACGACCGGGGTCTCGATCGTCCCGGTCATGAGGCCGGCCCCTCCCTGAGGAGGCCGACGAACAGGTCCTCGACGGTGGGCTCGGCGCGCGCAATGCTCGCAAAGGAGATGCCGGCCGCCTCCAGCGCCCGGCGCAGCTCCGGCGCACGACGTGCGTCGTCGTCGACCACGACGCGCACGCCGTCGCCCACCAACAGCACGCCCTTGACCCCTTCGAGGCCGGCGACCGAGTCGCGCACCGCACGGGCTTCGGCGGAGGCGATGGCGAGGAGCGCGCCGGGCATGCGCTCCTTGAGCCGCCGCGGCGTGTCGCAATATCTGAGGCGGCCGTGATGAAGGAGCGCGAGGCGCGTGCAGCGCTCGGCCTCGTCCAGATAGGCGGTGGAAATGACGATCGTCACGCCGCCCTCGCGCAGGGAATAGAGGATGCGCCAGAAATCCCGCCGCGACACCGGATCGACGCCGGTGGTCGGCTCGTCGAGGAGAAGGATCTTCGGCGTATGAACGAGCGCGCAGATCAGCCCGAGCTTCTGCTTCATCCCGCCCGAGAGCTGCCCGGCCAGGCGCCGGCGGAACGCGCCCATGTTCGACGCGGCGAGCAGCGGCCCGACGCGCTCGTCGCGCAGGCCGCGCGGTATCTCGAAGAGATCGGCATAGAAGCGGATGTTCTCGTCGACGGTCAGGTCCTCATAGAGGCCGAAACGCTGCGGCATGTAGCTCAGATGCCGCTTGGCGCGCTCGGGATCGGCAACCACGTCGATCTTGTCGACGACGATATGGCCGCTGTCGGGGCGCATCACGCCCGCAAGCATGCGCATCACCGTAGTCTTTCCGGCGCCGTCGGGCCCGACAAGGCCGAAAATCTCGCCTTGGGCTACCGCGAAGCTGACGTCCTCGACCGCGGCGACATCGTCGAAGCGCTTGGCAAGCGCCTCGACATCGACTCGAACGTCGGTCGGCGCGTTCACGACGGAGGCAGTTCGATCGCGGCGTCCGCCGGCATGCCGGGCACGAGCTCGTGCGTGGGATTGTCGACGTCGATCTTGATGCGATAGACCAGCGTCACGCGCTCGGCATGGGTCTCGACCGTCTTCGGGGTGAACTCGGCGCTCGACGAGATGAAGGATATCCGGCCGCGATATTTCTTGCCGGGATAGGTGTCGGTGGTGATCACCGCCTCTGCGCCGTACCGCACGCGACTGATGTCGGTCTCGTTGATGTAGGCCCTGAGCCAGACATGGTCGAGATCGGCCAGGGTTATGACCGGGGTTCCCGGCACTTCGATCTCGCCCAGTTCCGCCTGACGGACCAGGATGACCCCGTCGAAGGGCGCGACCAGGACGGTATAGCCAAGGACGATCTTGGCCAGCCTCACGGACTCTTCCGCATTGCGGATGCTCGCCTTGGCGAGATCGATGTTGCGCGCGGCGGCGAGCTCGAGCGCCTGGTCGCGCTCAAGGGCGGCCTGCGATTGCTTGAGCGCCGTGGCCGAATGATCGCGCGTCTGAGTGGAGACGACGCGGCCCTGGCTCCACAGCGACTGATCGCGGTCATAGTCGAGCTTCCTCAAGACGAGATCGGCCTGGTCGCTGATCACCGTCTTCTGCGCCGCCGCGAGATTCTGTTCGGCGGTCGCAAGCTGGCGCCGCTGCACCTCCAGCGCCGCCTCCGCGATCGCCAGCTGCTGGCGGTAATCGGCGTCATCGACGCGCGCGATCAACGTCCCGGCCTTGACCCATTGGCCTTCGTCGAAGGGAAGATCGACGATGCGCGATTGCACCGTCTTGAAGCCGACCACGCTCTCATGCGCCTCGATGTTGCCCGACACGACGAGCGCCGTCGGCGGCCGCGACAGCCCGAGCCAGGCCTTCCAGCTCTGAGGCCATTCCCAGCCCGCCGCGCCGAGAGCCGCCAAGGCGACAGCCGCGACGGCGGCAATCCCTTTGCGTGTGCTGCTCCGCCGACGCGCACGTTCCAGCATTGGCGGCGCCGCCGGTCGGGCCCCGCTATCGGCCAAAGGCGCTGGTGCGGGCGCGTCCGGGTGGGTTCGATCTCCGACGGAGGGGGGTCCTTCCATGCAGCCTTTCTTGGCCCAGAACGCCCCCTTCCTCCTTGATATGGGTCAAGGACTCCGCGCGCGCGTACCTGCGTCTCGCCTTCTTGCCTCCGACCGGAGGGATCAGGACGGCGTGCTCGCGTGTTGGGCGCTGGGCGTGCCGGCGCTCGCCAGCCCCACAATTATTTGGCTGAGCCGGTTGGACTCGGCCAGATATTGCCCCGCTGCCCTTTCGAGGAAGCGCTGCTGGCATTCGAAGGCCTCGTTCGGGGTTCGGCAGCTCGCGAGCTTGGCCCAGGCGGCGGCGTCTTCCTCCAGCCGGGTTTGCGTGAACTGCGCGATCTCCTGCGAGATTTCCATCATCCCCTGAACCCAGCGTTCGAACGCTTCCCGGTTGACCGTGAAAAAGGAATCGAGCGGCGGCCCCACTCCGGTGGTTGCTGCCGCCGGCCGCTGAAGCGCGGCCCTTGCGCTTTTCGTCATCGTCGCTGCTCCTCGTGCCTGAATAATCGAAAAGTCAGGCACGGAATCGATTATTTCGCATTGATTTAGCTCAATCGGATGCCGCGGGCGGCCGCGCACCGCGGAAAGAGCCTCGCGACCGCTTGATCCAGGTCAAGGTGGCCAGCCGGGGCGTGCTGAAAGCTGGATCGCGGTAGAACCGATCCGGATATCGGGCGATGAAGACCATCCTGGTCCTCACCGGCGGCAGCGAGAGCGACACGGCGGTGTTTGGCACGGCCTTGGCGGTTGCGCGCCCGCTCGACGCGCATCTCGAATTCCTCCACATCCGCCTGAGCCCGGGGGACGCCGCCGCGTTCACGCCACACCTCGAATTCGCGAGCGGCGCGGCGTTGCGCTCGGCTCTGGACCACCTGCAGGCCGAGGCAGACAAGCGCTCGGCCGCTTCGGCGCGCCACTTTCAGCGATTTTGCGCGCAGGAGGCGATCGAGATCGCGGATGCGCCGTTGCGTTCCCGAGGGCTTTCGGCGGTGTGGCACGAGGCTCGGGGCGATGGCATCGGGCATATGAGGCTTCGCGTGCGCCACAATGATCTCGTCGTCCTCGCCCGCGCGTCGCGCGCCAACGGCATGCCGCCCGATCTCATCGAGCGTCTGCTGGTCGGTTGCGGGCGGCCGGTGCTCGTGGCGCCCGCGCGCCTGCGGCAGAGCGTTACCGGCACGGCATTGGTCTGCTGGAACGAGAGCGCGGCGGCGGCACGCGCCCTTGGCGCCGCTCTGCCGCTCCTTTCGAAGAGCGCGCGCGTGGTGATCGTCGGCGTCGAGGACTCCGCCGGGGCGTCGGTCGACGGAATTCGCGATCTGGCGCAGCAGCTCGCATGGCACGGCATCAACGCCGAATCCAGGTGGATCTCTGCCGGCGCGCGCTCCACCGCCGAGCACCTGGACTCAACGGCCGCGGATTACGACGCGGACCTCCTGGTCATGGGCGGTTACGGGCACAGCCGGGCGCGCGAGACAGTCTTCGGCGGCTGCACGCGCCATTTTCTCGACCATGCCGAGCGGCCGGTGCTGATGATGCACTGACCGCAAAGCGCGACGCCCGCGGGGCTTGGCCGCCGAGGGTTCTGCCGTACAATGAGTCCTGGGCCGCGATTCGCGACCGCTGCGTCAGCGGCGCACGACCAATTTGCGTCGACGGTGTACACCGGCGACGTAAGGTCGGCGCCGCACCGGCTCGGCAAGGCGTCAGCGCAGCGAGCGGTTGAAGCGGTCGAGCGCCTCGGAGCCGGGGATCAGCTCCTTCTCGCCGAGCTGATTGAACGGCGTCTCGACGGTGTGGAGATAGTCGTGCAGATCCTGCGGCTCCGCGTCGAGATAGAGCATCCCCGTGACCACCTCGCCCGCGGCGCTCCGCTCCTGCAGATAATTCATCGCGTCGATCCGGTTGTGCAGGTCGTATTCCTTCGCCACCTTCCTCATGCGCAGCATCGAGCCGTCATGCAGCGTCACCACCTCGACCGTGCCGGGCTCGTAATCGACGCGGATCGGCTCGCGCGTGGTGATGAAGTCGAGGCGGTTTACCGCCTCGTTGTGCTCGCGCACGAAATCGAAGCTCTTGGTCGAGCCGGGATGATTGTTGAAGGCGACGCAGGGGCTGATGACGTCGAGGAACGCGGCGCCGTTATGGGCGATCGCCGCCTTGAGCAGCGGCACGAGCTGGTCCTTGTCGCCGGAAAAGCCGCGCGCGACGAAGCTCGCGCCGAGCTGCAGCGCCATGCCGACCATGTCGATCGAGCTGTCGGTGTTGGTCACGCCGCGCTTGTTCTTCGAGCCCTTGTCGGCGGTGGCGGAGAACTGTCCCTTGGTCAGGCCGTAGACGCCGTTGTTCTCGACGATATAGACCATGTTGACGCCGCGGCGGATCGAATGGGCGAACTGGCCGAGCCCGATTGAGGCGCTGTCGCCGTCGCCGGAAACGCCGAGATAGATCAGCGCGCGGTTGGCGAGGTTGGCGCCGGTCAGCACCGAGGGCATCCGGCCATGCACGCTGTTGAAGCCGTGCGAGGCGCCGAGGAAATATGTGGGCGTCTTCGACGAGCAGCCGATGCCGGAGAGCTTGGCGATGCGGTGGGGCGGCAGGTCGAGCTCGAAGCAGGCCTGAACGATGGCGGCGCTGATGCTGTCATGGCCGCAGCCGGCGCAGAGCGTCGAGACCGCGCCCTCGTAATCGCGATGGGTGAAGCCGAGCTTGTTGGTCGGCAGCTTCGGGTGGTGCAGCTTGGGCTTGGCGATGTAGGTCATACCGTCTTCCTCAGCGGTGTAACGGTGAGCGCGCGCAGCCGCTCGGCGATGGCGCGGCTGATGAAGCGCTCGGTGATGGGAGTGCCGTCGTAATGCAGCACCGGCACGAGCTTCGCCGGGCTCAAGCCGGCCTCGCTCATCAGCAGCGTGCGCAGCTGGCCGTCGCGGTTCTGCTCGACGACGAAGACCTGGTCGTGCGCGGCGACGAAGTCGAGCACTTCCTGCGCGAAGGGGAAGCCGCGCACGCGTAGCCCATCGAGATAAATGCCCTGCGTCTCGAGCGCGTCGAGGGCCTCGTGCATCGCCGGCGTGGTTGAGCCGAAATAGAGCACGCCGTGCCGAGTCGGCTGTTTCGCCGGCCGCGCCACCGGCGTCGGCACCAGCGTCTTCGCCGTTTCGAACTTCCTGAGCAGGCGCTGCATGTTCTCGACGTAGTCCGTCCCTTCCTCGCTGTAGCGGGCTTGGCGGTTCTTGGTGGTGCCGCGGGTGAAGAAGGCACCGCGCGAGGGATGCGTGCCGGGATATGTCCGATAGGGGATGCCGTCGCCGTCGACGTCGAGATAGCGGCCGAACTCCTTGCCCGCCTCGAGCTCGGCGGCGGTCATGACCTTGCCGCGGTCCATGCGCCGCGCGTCGTCCCAGCTGAGCGGCTCGCACAGCCACTCGTTCATGCCGATGTCGAGATCGAGCATGACGAAGATCGGCGTCTGGAGCCGGTCGGCGAGGTCGAAGGCCTGAGCCCCCATCTCGAAGCACTCGCGCGGATCCTCGGGGAAGAGCAGCACGTGCTTGGTGTCGCCGTGGGAGGCATAGGCGCAGGACAGGATGTCCGCCTGCTGCGTGCGCGTCGGCATGCCGGTCGAGGGTCCGCCGCGCTGCACGTCGAAGATCACCGCAGGGATCTCGGCGAAATAGGCGAGCCCCAGGAATTCCTGCATCAGCGAGATGCCGGGGCCGGAGGTGGCGGTGAAGGCGCGCGCCCCGTTCCAGGCGGCGCCGATCACCATGCCGATGGAAGCGAGCTCGTCCTCGGCCTGGATGATGGCGAAGCGGTTCTTGCCGCTGGCGGGATCGACGCGGTAGCGCCGGCAATGGCGGGCGAAGGCTTCGGCCAGCGAGGAGGAAGGCGTGATCGGATACCAGGCGCAGACCGTGGCGCCGCCATAGAGCGCGCCCAGCGCCGCCGCGCTGTTGCCTTCGAGATAGACGCGCTCGCCCACCGCATCGGAGCGGCGCATGCGCAGCCCGATCGGGCATTTCAAATGCTGGAGCGCGTAGTCGCGGCCCATATGGAGGGCGTGGAGGTTAGGCTGGATCAGCTTGTCCTTGCCCCTGAACTGCTCGCCGATCAGCGTCTCGACCGCCGTGACGTCCATGTCGAGCAAGGCCGTCAGCGCTCCGACATAGATGATGTTCTTGAATAGCTGGCGCTGGCGGGCGTCGGTATATTCCTTGTTGCAAATCTCGGTGAGCGGCATGCCGATGATTTGGATGTCGTCGCGGAATCTGGCGAGCGGCAT
>JASHRZ010000001.1 GCA_030037055.1 Alphaproteobacteria bacterium | reverse complement strand
TGCATTGGCCAAGCATGCTCCCTGCACGCCCTCGTGGCCAGACCGACCGTTCTTCGCCTCGGGCGTAGGCGTGACCGCCGTCAAGCGTTCATGCCCCTGGGCCGCGAGGTCGCTTCGGCCGAACATGCTCTTTCGCGCGAGCGCTTGGTAAGCGGCGATGAGGAATGCGATCAAACGTGCCAACCGTGGCCGGCTCCCGCGACCTGGTCGTGGAGAGCGTTCTCGCGTTGCCCACATCTCCAGAGGTCCGACAACATCAGCAGATCGTGTTAATTAATACTCCGTGGTCGCGTCTACTCAACTCTGATAGAGTCGATGGACGGAGCCCACGATACGGCGACCCGTCGAGGGAGGACCGTGGACGAGCTGGAAGCCTGGCTGGCGCGGCTAGGTCTGGCAAAGCTGGCGCCCGTCCTGGGCGCGAACGATATCGATCTCGATATTCTGCCCGCTCTGAGCGAGGCCGATCTGGAGAAACTCGGCCTCTCGCTCGGTCATCGCAGGAAGCTCTTGCGCGCGGTGCAGGATCTCGCGGGCGCCCCTTCATCGGCAAGGGCCCCGAGCCCTGAGTCGCCGTCAAACCCCATCCCCGGCGCTTCGGCCGAGCGCCGGCAACTGACGGTGATGTTCTCCGATCTCGTCGGCTCGATGGCGCTGTCCCGCCGCCTCGACCCCGAGGATTTGCGTGAATTGATCCGCAGCTATCAGGATGCGGTGAGCGGCGTGGTGGCGCGGCACGGCGGCTACGTCGCGAATTTCCTGGGCGACGGCATCGTCGCCTATTTCGGCTGGCCGCGGGCCGACGAGGACGAGGCGGCACAAGCGATCCGCTGCGGGCTCGCATCCGTCGAAACGGTGCGGCAGTTGCCCTGCGGGGGTGCCGAACCGTTGCGGGCGCGCGTCGGCATCGCCTCAGGCACGGTCGTCGTCGGCGATCTCGAGACTTTGGGGCGCCGCCAAGCGGGCGCCGTGGCGGGGGATACGCCGAACCTGGCAGCGCGGCTGCAAGCGCTCGCCGAACCGGGCCAGGTCGTGATCGACGAGCTCACCCGACAGCTCGGCGGCGGCGGCTTCGTGCTCGAAGAGCTCGGGCCGCAGGCTGTAAAAGGCCTCGCCGAGTCGGTGCACGCCGCTCGCGTGCTGGCCGAGCGGGCGACGGAAAGCCGGTTCGAGGCGCGTGAAGGCCGACTCACGCCCTTCATCGGCCGCGAGCAGGAGATGGCGCTGCTGATCGAGCGGTTCGAGCGTGCGGCGACGGGTGAAGGCCAGGCGGTCTTGCTTTCGGGCGAAGCTGGGATGGGCAAGTCACGCATCGTTCAGACTTTGTGCGCGCGGTTGTCATCGACGCCGCACACGCGGATGCGCATGCAATGCTCGCCGTTTCACACCACCAGCACGCTCCATCCCGTCGTCAGGCATCTCGAACACGCCGCCGGCTTTCTACTGGATGACGGGCCAGATGAGCGATTGCGCAAACTCGACGCGCTGCTTCGGCAGGGCGGAAAGGACCCGGCGGACAGCCTCGCTGCCCTCGGCCCGTTGCTGTCGCTGCCAGTGGGTGGTCCCCATGCGTCCATCGAACTCACTCCAGAGCAGCGCCAGGCGCGCGTGCTCAATGCGCTTGTCGATCAGCTTGTTGGACTGGCAGCGCAAACGCCGGTGCTTTTCCTTCTGGAGGATGCGCACTGGATCGATCAGGCGACGCGTGAACTCATAACGCTGACCCTCGCGCGGCTCGCAGAGGCGCGTATCCTGATGGTGATCACGCATCGTCCGGACTTTCAAACGGACTGGGCGCGTCTTCCGCAGGTGACGGCACTCACCCTCAATCGCCTCAGCCGCGGACAGGCCGCCGAGATCGCCCGCGCCGCCGCGGCCGCCGCTTTGCCGGACGATACTGTTGCCCGCATTCTGCGGCGCGCCGATGGCGTTCCGCTGTTCATCGAGGAGCTGACCCGATCAGTCGTGGAGACCGGGGACGCTTCTGGCGACAGCGGCGTTCCAGAAACATTGCAGGCATCCCTGTTGGCGCGCCTTGATCGCCTGGGGCCCGAGATCAAGGAGATAGCCCAGATCGCCGCAGTCATCGGACGCGAGTTCGGGAGCGACCTGTTGAGCGCAGTCGCCGGGAAATCGGAGGACACGCTCGCGCCCGCGCTCGATCGCCTGGTCGCCTCGCAGATCACGCTGCCGGCGGGGTCCGCACAGGCCGGCGCCTATGTGTTCCGTCACGCGCTGATTCAGGATGCGGCCTATCAATCGCTGCTGCTCAGCCGGCGGCGCCAGTACCACTCCGAGATTGCGCGCGCCCTGGAGCGGCGATTTCCGGAAGCGGCGGAGAGCCAGCCCGAGCTCATCGCGCAACACTATGTGGCAGCGGCAGCGCCGGAGCAGGCCATTCCGTATTGGATCAAGGCGGGCGAGCGGGCGCTCGCGCGTTCGGTCTATCTGGAGCCGCTGGCGCATTTCGAGCAAGCACTGGAGCTCGCTCGGGGCTTGCCCGAAGGCCCCGCGCAGTCGCGACGGGTATTGGATTTGTTGCTAATGGTCGGCCATGCCCACCTCCGCGTCTTGCACCTGCAGGAGGCATTGCAGAGCTTCACCGAGGCGGCTGCTCTCGCCCGCGCAATCGGGGCCCCGGCCGAGCTGGCGCGGGCAGCATTGGGCGCCGAGGACACCGAGGTCTATATGGCCATTCCCGGCGGCGACGCCGCGCACCTGCTGGAGGAGGCACACGAAGCGCTCGGTGAGAGCGATAGCGTGCTTCGCTGCCGCGTGTTGAGCCATCTCGGCCGCGTCTTGTTCAAGGCCGGCGCTTTCGAACGGGCTTCCGCGATAATGCATGAAGCCTCGGATCTGGCGCGACGGCTCGGTGACCACCACGCTCTCTTCGAGGCGCTGGATTGCGCGTACATCGCCACGGCGGGTCAACCCTGGAGCGCGCGGGACTTCCCCACGCGACGCGCGACCCTTGATGAGATGGTCGCAATCTCGGAAGGGATTAGCGACCGCCCCGACCTGATCATTCGCGCGCTCGCTTTTTCCATGGTCGCTTGCCTCGAGATGGGCGATCTCGCCGCCTTCGAAGACCGGATGACGCGCCATCGCGCCATCTATGGACGATTGACAATTTCCATGTATGGGGTGGCGAGTGCGGATACAATGCTGGGCATCCTCCACGGCGACTTTGCAGCGGCCGAGCGCTTGGCAGAAGAGGCGCAGCAGACCCCGGGCGGCGTCGACGAAGAAGTCGTCACCGGGGTTTATGGCATGCAGATGTTCACGATTCGCCGTGAGCAAGGGCGCCTGGCCGAGGTCGCTCCGCTGGTGCGGCGCTTCGTTGCCGAGAAATCCCGCGACGCGATTTGGCGGCCGGGTCTCGCTTTGATCGCAGCCGATCTCGGCTTTACTGAAGCGGCGCAGAAGACGTTGAACGAGATCGCCGCTGGGGGATTCCCGCTCCCTGTCGATGCCAAGCGCAACATCACGCTCTGTTATCTGGCAGAGGTGTGCGCGCGCCTCGGCGACGTCGAACGCGCCGAACAGGTCTATGAATTGCTGTCACCCTACCGGGACCTGGCCGTCGTCGTGCCAATCGCGACCGTGTGTTGCGGCGCCAATGCGCGCTATCTCGGCATGCTGGCATCAGTCATGGGTGACTGGGCGACCGCCGAAGCGCACTTCGAGGCGGCGCTCCAGATGGACGAGCGACTGCAGGCCTGGCCATGGCTTGCCCACACGAAGCACGAGTTTGCGCTGATGCTTCTGGCGCGCGAACGACCTGGCGATCAGGACCGTGCCGACGCCCTAATTGCCGCGGCGGCGGCAAGCGCGGAGCGGTTCGGCATGGTAGCGCTCCAGGCAAGAATTCGGTCGCTTACGGCACAAACAGCGACGCGTGGATCCTGAGGAAGTCGGTAGCGAACGGAGGCACATATGCCGCGTTTTTTGATCGAGCGGAATTTTGCTGAACGCCTCGAGGTCAGCAAGGAGGACGCCCAGACCGTCACGCGAATCAACAATGAGGAAGGGGTGAAGTGGCTTTTCTCGTTCCTCAGCCCCGACAAGCGCAAGACCTACTGCCTCTATGAAGCGCCGAACGCCGACGCCATTCGAGCTGCAGCGAGGAAGGCCAATCTTCCTGCCGACGTCGTGATAGAAGTGGAAGAGATACGCCCCGAGATGTTTGCCTGAAAATCGCTGCCTCTCGAGGCCGCGATCACGCTGGAAGACCATCCCTCAAGGGAGGACGTCATGCGCATAGACGTCGCCAACAAGCTCCGGGAGGGCTTGCGCGGTCCACTGATCGAGCGCAGCGATCCCGATTACGATGAAGTCCGCAAAGTCTACAACGCGATGATCGACAAGCGCCCCCTGATGGTGGCGCGCTGCGTTGATGTTGCCGATGTGATCGCCGCGGTGAATTTCGGCCGCGACAACGACCTCCTCATCGCTGTCCGCGGCGGTGGTCACAGCGGTCCGGGGCTGGGCAGCTGCGATGACGGTCTCGTCATCGACCTGTCCTTGATGAAGGGGACCCGCGTCGACCCGCTGCGGCGCAGAGTGCGCGTGTCGCCGGGCTGCACGCAGGGTGACGTCGATCACGCCGCGCATGCCTTCGGACTCGCCGTTCCCGCGGGCATCCTTTCGACCACCGGGATCGGCGGCCTGACGCTTGGCGGCGGTACCGGCTATCTCACGCGCAAATACGGCCTTACCATCGACAATCTGATCGAAGCCGATGTGGTGCTGGCGGACGGCACCTTCGTCACCGCCAGCGCGACGGAGAATGCGGACCTGTTCTGGGCATTGCGCGGCGGTGGCGGCAACTTCGGCGTGGTGACGAGTTTTCTCTTCCAGGCACATCCCGTGCGCATGGTCTATGGGGGGCCGATCCTCTGGGATCAGAAGCATGCGCGAGTCATCATGCAGCGCTATGTCGATTTCCTCCCCACCGCACCGGAAGACCTCGGCATGTTCCTCGGTCTCAAGACGATGCCCTCGACCGACCCATTCCCGCGCGCCGATTGGGGCAAGCGCATTTGCGCGCTTATCTCCTGCTACGACGGCACGGCCGAGCAGGGCGAGCTCGCCATCAGGCCGCTGCTGAAAGATCTTCCTGCGGCCCTGGTCAATTGGACCGGCATGATGCCGTTCCCCGCGTTGCAAGCCCTGTTCGATCCGCTGCTGCCGAAGGGGTTGCAGTGGTACTGGAAGGGCGGTTTCGTGAAGGAACTTCCTGAGCGCGCCATCAACGTCCATCTGGAGAACGCGGAAAAAACGCCGAGCGAGCTGTCGCTGATGCATCTTTATCCGATCAGCGGTGCCGTCCATCGCGTTGGCAAGACCGAGACGGCCTGGAATGCGCGTGACGCCACATGGTCGATGGTCATCGCGGGCATAGACCCGGACCCGCAGAAGGCGGAGGCCCTGAAGCGCTGGGCCAGGGAGTATTGGGAGGCAGTGCACCCCCACAATGTCGGCGGCTATGTGAACTTCATGATGGGCGACGAGGGCGACCAGCGCCTCAAGGCGACCTACGGCGAAAACTACGAGCGCCTCGCCGCAGCGAAGAAGAAGTACGACCCGGCAAATCTGTTCCGCGTGAACCAGAACATCCGACCGGCGAGCTGACGCGCCGAACGCATCGAGACCTGCTTTGCGTCGCTCGGGTGGTAGCCCGGCGTTGCGCTCGATCATGCCGTTCTGCACCTCGACGGCCAGCCGCGAATAGCCCGCGACATCCGCCACCACGCGCGCATATCATCACTCGCCATGTGGTGTAATTCGGGTTAAATCGGATTCTGGCGGCATGACACAGGCTGCGGAATACACCTTATCCTCGCCGCCACCCTTTCCAACCAGCCGGGACCAGTTCACTCGACAGCAGGCGCGCTAAAGCCTGACGCTCCGACGCTCCCGCCAATGATCCTGACTGGAGCTCGCAAAGCTTGGGATGATCCTGGGGCCTTCAGCCTCCCGCCATCCCAGCCTCTACCCTTGCGACTTCGTCGGTATCCGCAGACATCATGATGCCAAGACTGGGCACGCAGCTCTAAGGCGATGCCATGCCACGCTGTCGCTAGACCGGAACGAACCGCCGGCGGTCACTAAGGACGGCGGCCGAGAGCGTCTTGCGTTCAGTGAGGTCCGACGTAAGGAGGACCGAAGCGTACCAGACGCCGTCGGTCCCAATAAAGACGTGCTCCACGATCCACTCGGATCCAGGGCGACCAAACAAGCTCAACTGCGCGTCCCGGAACCGTTGTCCTCGGGCGATCCGTGGCTTCGAATTCATGGCGACACTATAGCACGCGGGCAAATGATATGCAGGATTATAGGAAGAAGTGCGCTAGCCAGCGAAGGAGGTGACCACGTAACGTGCCATCGAACCTATGTTCCAATTGGGTGGCGCGACTCGCCGGCCAGATGCGACAGCATATCCTGAGCCGCGCCGCGTGATTGATGCCGGCAGCGTCAATCACGCGCAGCGCCGCGGCCGCGGCTTGACCGCGTGCGCGGGTGAGGTGCCTGTAGATACACGCACAGGCAAGAATGGTTGGCATGCGCTTGCGCATTGATGTGGATCAATGCGGCTCGGACCGCCCCTTGGTGTGATGACGATCCGCCAGAGAGCTCATTTCAAGGAAGGTGGCATCCGTCCCGCCACCGCCCATCGTTCATGTGATTGCACCGCACCTTTTTCGTGACGACACATATCCGCTTCACGGAAAGGAGACAGCTCCCATGGCTATCAGAACAGCGAAGACGACATCGAATGCGGCGCCTGCGGTCGAAGCTCTCATGG
>JASHRZ010000115.1 GCA_030037055.1 Alphaproteobacteria bacterium | reverse complement strand
GCGGTACGCCATAATGCTGGCGGCACTCGGCCTCGCGGCCGCGTACGACGCGCTTGCCGCGGAGCGCCCCGCGCTTTTCGGTAACAACCGTCCGTTGGATTTCCGGCTTGCCGGGCAGATGAAAATACAGGACCACCCAATCCTTCACGCGGCCGAGCTCGTGCGCTCGCGCCGTATTCGAATAAAGCGCCGTGAAGTTCCACGATCCGCGGCGCGAATGAAGCACTGAGAGCCAAGCCTCATGCGTCGGATTGAAGCGCTTGGGGGCGATCTTCGGAAGCACATCGGATGTCGACTTGTCGCGATATTCGCGATCGACGTCCAGCAGCAGGTCGATTCCGGGCTCCTGGCGGTTGACGGCGCCGCGCGGACGAACGCGGCCAAGCATTTCCGCGAGTCCGATCCGGATCGCGGCAGCGCGCCGATGCCCGATCCCTCGCACGGTTTCAAGTCGCCCTTCATGCAGTGCGGTTTCCAGACCCTCTAGCGTGTCGATGTGCATCACGTCGTGCAGTCGTGTCGCCAGCTTCGGTCCGATGCCCGGGATCGTCCCAAACAGCTCCGCCGGCCCCGTCGCAGCCCTAAGCCGCTCCAGGAATCGCCATCTGCCGGTATGCAGCATCTCGGCGACCGCACGGGCAATCGACCGGCCGACAGAGGGGATGGCCTCGAGCGCGTCGCGCCCGCCTTCGCCTTCGATGTCAGCCACATCGCGTTCGAGCCGCTCCAACGCCTCCGCAGCCCGGCGATAGGCAGCGACGCGGAATGGGTCTGCGTTCCGCGCGGCAAGCAGCTCCGCCGCTTGTGCGAGCTTCGATGCGATGGCGGCGTTGCGAGGGAAGCTCGTAACCTTTGCGGCGACGTCGCGGCGGATCCGAGATGCTATCTCCGTTGTAGCGACCATGGAGTCCTGGTACCGCCAGATTTTCACTGCGCAAATGATAGCGAGGACGAGCGCGCCGGTGATTGAGCTGGATCAATGGCTAGCGCATGATCGCCCGGCCCCTGGCCACGCGCGAGCGTCAGTCTATAAGCGCCCCACAGCCGTTGCTCGCCACGGCTGAGTTCGGCCGTTCGAGCGAAGGAAGCGCGCTCCGTGGCCGAAACCATCCCGGCGCCTTTCGTCCTTGGGCCTTGACGTGCATCAATGCGATGCTCGTCGCCGTTCGCATTGATCATGGCCTGGCACAGAGGGACAGAATTTTCGATGAGCGACAAAAGCGCTGCATTCGTTCTCATGCGCACGGATCGGCGCGGCGAGGTGCCTCCCAGCTATCTTCGCGGCTTCGCTTTGGCGGGTAGAAACGGCCTTCGACAGTTGGGCTTCGGTCCTCGGGCCTCTGCGCTCGTCTTTGAGCACCGGGCGGAGGCTGAAGACATCGCGAGGCGCCTTCGCAGACGTGTTTCGACGAAGGAGCACGACTACGTCGTGGTGGACGTCGCAGACGAAGCGCCGGTGCCCTCCTAGGGAAACGCCCCCGACCGTCGCGACGATAGGATCAAGCCCTTCAGGTGGCTCGCAACCTCTGCCTCGATGTCCGCGTCGTCCTGCACACGGCTTTCATGGGGATCGCCGTTCTCGCGGTGGCCGACCTCTTCGATCCCGTCCAGCTCGGTCGCTATCGGCTGAGGAGCCGCATCCTCATGGCGCCGATAACGCGCGCAAGCGCAGGGCTGCGACGTGTCGAGCCCGCTCGCGCCGGAAAATTACGGGCGGCGCGCTCGGACCTTCGCCCTCGAATTGCCAGGGGCTCATCGACCTGGCGAATTCACTTGCTTGGCGAGTGCCACACGCGGCGCCCTGCGCGGGGACCGCGTTCTGTACCCGTCGACGGTCCCGGCCTGAAGTAACGGGGTCAAAGCGCCGTAACATCGGGATAGCCGGGAAGCGGCGTGCCGTAGATGGAGTCGACCGGCTGTCCAGCGCCGTTGCGCGGCGTGCCCGGTCCCCAGGCCGGGGTAGCCTGGGCGCAGGCGCCGAGGCACAGGGCGACGGCACCGCTCAACGCGACGACGATCGTAAGCGCCAGCGGCTTTCCATGCTTCTCGCTCTTAACCATAGTCATCTCCCACCGTGCCGTCGCCGCCTCGCGATAAACGCAACGCTGATATGACAGGATGCCGGGCGCCCCGAAAAACGCGATATCGCGCGCTGCGGCAGTGTCTCGAAGGACATTCCAAACTAAATTTAATCCTGCGCATGGGCGATTTGTAATGTTGGCATTTCCACATCCTTTTGGAAGCCCGCATCCGTGGGCCAGCGCGCCGGCCGCCAAGCGGCCCGTGCCAAGGCTGTGGGAGGCCACAATGAACCTCGGCCAATCACTCGCTCGCAAACTCACCGTCCCGGCCATGCTGGCTGTGGCGGCCGCCACCGTCGCGGCACCGCGGCCGGCCATGGCGCAGTACTATTACAACTGTCCTGCTGGATATTATTACGTGCCGGCCTATGGGTGCCTGCCTTACGCCTATGCGCCCGGCTATGGGTATCCCTACTACGACTACTACGGCTACGGACCCTTCGGCTATATCGGCGGCTGGGGCGGCTGGGGCGGTTGGGAGTGGGGGCATCGCGGTGGCTGGGGACGCGCTGGAGGCTGGGGCCATGGTGGTCGGGGCCACGGCGGCGGCTTCCACGGCGGTGGCGGTCACGGACGCTGAGCGCCAGCAAGCCGCTCCGCTCGCGTTGGGAATGACCACGGTACGTGCTGCCCAAACGGTTTTGGATCAGCCGACTGAGCTCACGATACTCACCGAAACCGACGCTGTGCTCGGTCGGCTCGATCCTCTGCACAGCCTCGCCGGGCCGAGTTGCGTCGCTTGCGACGCGACTTCGAATGCCGCAGGCGAACCATCCGCGGCCTCGGCGACAAGGCGTATGCCGCGCCCGAGGGCAGCCTCCTTGGTGCAGCTTTGCGACATGCACGCGCACATCGTTCAGGGTCCAGCAATGCAGCCAGAAGACCTTGGTCGCCGGCGTCAGCTTGCGGGGCGCGGAGTTGTCGATGATCTTCTCGCACTTCTCGGACTCGGCGCCGTTCAAGCCAATGACGATGGGGATGAAGATCTCCCATCCCTCCACCGTGATGGGTCCGTTTGGCGTGGTCGAATAGCCCTGCGCGCCTGCCGGCGCTTGACCGCTTGCCTGGGCCGCGTCCTTGATGCCGTAGCCGACCAGTATCGGCTTGCCCGCCTAGACTTCGATCTTGTGCATTGAAATAGTGACCATTTGCGCCTTGAGCAGCGTCACCTTCAAGGTCGAGGTTTTCGACAGCATGCCGGGGCCGGAATAGCTGTTCACCGTGCCGTGCTCGTCGATCTCGCGGAGGAATTCGCCGAGCGTCATGGCCTCACGGCCGTTCCACACCGCCTCGTTCGCGTCGCTGCCGGCGCCTAAGCTCGCCACGAAATCGGTGCAGGCCTGACGGCGCGCGGATGTCGCCGTGGCGTCGCGGCTCTCCTGCATCGCGTGGAAATAGGTCTGCTAGGCCGGCGAGGCCGCGACCTGGGGCGAGGCGAGTTAGAGCTGCAGCAGGGTGACGTTCGCCTCGGCGAGGTTGCCTGAATAACGATGATGGCGAGACCGCCTGAAGCACGCGTTTTCCCGCCGCCGCGCACGACAGGCGATCTTTGCCGATCGCTTCTTCGCCCGTGAGTCGAGCTTTTCACAGGCGATTTCCGCCGCGGCGTCGGCGATAGCGGAAGTGAGGATGTCTCGGAAGCGACGGATGGAGCCGCCGCACCTCGTTCGGACCCGCGGCGATGACGCTCAAGTGCAATCGGCGCACGGACGTTCTATGCTGGGCAAGCAAGCCAGCAACGGAGCGGCACCATGCGCATCGCGGTCATTGGCGCCGGCAATGTCGGCCGAGCCTTGGGCACAGGATGGTTGAAGCGCGGCCACGAGGTATGGTTCGGCGTGCGGCATCCCGCGGATGCCAAGTATCGCGACCTGCCGGCCGAGCGGCTTGCGACGCCGGCCGAAGCGGCGGCAAAGGCCGAAGCGATCGTGCTGGCCACGCCCTGGCCCGCCACCGAAGCGGCACTTCGCGGCCTCAACGATCTCTCCGGCAGGATCGTCATCGACTGCACCAACCCGCTGGGCAGGGGACCCGAGGGGTTGGGCCTCGTCCTGGGCCACACGACTTCCGGCGGCGAGCTGGTCGCCCAATGGGCGAGGGGTGCTTCGGTCTTCAAGGCCTTCAACACCACCGGAGCCGACAATATGGCGGATCTGTCCCGCTATCGCGTCACACCCGTTATGTTCGTGGCCGGCGACGACGCAGCGAAGAAACCCGTGGTCATGGATCTCGTGCGCGATATCGGGTTCGAGGCGATCGATGCCGGCCCGCTGCGGATCGCGCGGCTTCTCGAGCCGTTCGCGATGCTGTGGATCGACCAGGCGCTCAACCGCGGGGCGGGTCGGGACTTTGCGTTCGCCGTGGTGCGGAAGGGGTGAGCTGCAGGGTGACTGGCATAAGAGGCCCAGGCCGGCAAGCAGGGGGTGTGAGTAGACTAACCCGCGACGATTAAGAGCGGAGGCCGCGCACCGATTTTCACGGAGACCTATATCGACATCAATCCCAAGGTGATCCACAGCCGTACGGCGTGCAGGGGTCTCGCTCAACGATCTGGCGGATCGCGCGCCGCGCATGCTCGATGATGGCGAGGTGATCGATCTCGGCGGCCGTCGGGTGCGCTACATCGATACGCCGCATGTGCCGCATGCCTGGGAATCGGGCCTAATCTATGAGGAGACCACGGGGACGCTGTTCACCGGCGATCTCTTTGCGCAGGTCGGGCACGGACCGGCGGTCACCGAGGACAGCATCGTTGCCGCCGCGATCGCCGCCGAGGACGCGTTCAAAGCGAGTTCGCTCGCGCCGCCTACGGGGCCCACCCTGCGCCGCTTGGCCCGACTCAATCCTCGCCGCCTTGCGGTGATGCATGGTTCTTCCTATGCGGGCCGTTGCGCGACGGCGCTGTCCGAGCTTGCCGCCTATTACGACCGGGCCTATGCCGGGAGCGCTCCGGGCGGCTGAAAACGCCCGGAGCATTCGGCCCGCGTCACCGCACCGGCATCAGCTGCGTCGAACCCCAAGGCGCGTACATCTCGCTGTTCGTGCCCCAGATGCCCTGCGGCGTCGCGTAGTAATGGTTATAGTCGTTCGGCACGTCGTAGTAGATCCCTCCGGTCGACGGGTTCACCATCGTTTGCTGGCCGAGGACGCCATGCAGCGCAAAGTTCTCGGCTCCGGCGGCGCGCGCCGCGGAATTTGCCGCGCTGCTGGCGCGGAAAGCATTGTAGGCTCGGCTCAAGGCGGCGGCCGACTCGCGCTGCTGTTCCGGCGTCACGAAGGAGGGAAACGCTCCAGTGAATCCGGTGCGGGCGCGGTATTGCTGCATCATCAGGTAAGCCTGCCATCCGGCCCGGTTGGCCATCTGGTTGCCGAGCTGATTGAGATAGATCTGGTTCTGCATCATCGCATTGAGCCCGCCCATTGGCGCAAACTGCGCCCGGGCGGGGGTGGCGAACGCGGCAAGGCCAAGAAGCGCCGGCAGCGCCAGCCAAACACGCATGTGAGTCATTTGCATCGCCGTCTCCTGTGCTCCAGCTTCCCGGCGCGGGCGACACCGTCGGAAGGAGGTCGAGCACCGCGCTCGGACATCTCTCATGTGGTAGGGCCGCGGCCAAGCGCGGGTGACGCCAATCACACGCGAAGGACAAAGGTCGGTTCCTCGAGCGCCCTTCGCCTCGACGCGATCGCGCAACGTGGCAAAGCCCGAATCGCGTTCATCGAATGACACTCTCGGCCGGATCACGGCTGTCCGATTCAGACTTTTCTGGTGCGCTCCGCCCGCGATCGATCGTTGCTAAGCCCGGGCCGGGCCAGACCGGGAAAGGGGACACCACCGCCGCCATCGGGCGCACGCTTCAAGCGGACCTACGCGTGGTCGAGACGGAACAGGCGGCCCTTACCCCCATGATCGCTCTCAAGGAAGGCTGCGGCTCCTTCGCCGACGCGCTGATTGGAGCGCTCGGTGCCAAGGCGGGCTGTTCCGGCACGCTGACCTTTGATCGCAAGGTATTGCGGCTTCCAGGTGTCGCACCGCAGTAATCCGCTCACCGCGGACGCTGAAGATAGCCGATATCGCGGACAATTCTGGAAATCCGGGCAACCTCCGTATAAACACGGCGTCGGCGACCGAGCGGTCGCTCCGCCGGTAATACCGGGAGTGGGTGGGTGATGCGTTGCAAGTTTATCGCCATTGCCGCCGTGATGGCGGCCGGCGCTGCCGGCGCTTCGCACGGCGCCCTCGCCGATACGCTCGACATCCGCAAAGCCAATAACGGCCTGTCACTCGATCTCGGCGCTGCCTATCTGGACTATGCCGAGACGCAAGGCGGCACCGTCCTCGATACCGAGAAGGGCTGGCTGCCGACCGTCGGCCTCGGCCTCGGCGTGCTCGCCTTTCCGAATGCGCCGATTGGCAATCTCTATTTCCGTCTCGACGCGCGCACCAGCTTCGGATCGACGCAATACAACGGCGCGCTGTGCGACCAGTTCGGCAATTGCACGCCCTATCAGAGCACCACCGACGACAAGATCTTCACCGGCGCCGCACAGCTCGGCCGGGCCTTCGAGGTCGGTCGCGCACTGATGCTGACCCCTTATGCCGAGATCGGCTATCGCTACTGGGCGCGCGATCTCGAAGGCATCGGGGGGTACACCGAGGACTATCACAATTGGGACGCGATGGGCGGCCTGTTGGCGCAGCTCTCGCCGGCGCCGCGCTGGGTGCTGTCCCTGTCAGGCGCGGCAGGCAAGACATTCGCCGCCGACATGACCACCTCCGGCGAGAGTTTCCCGCTGGGCAGCGAGGTGACGTGGCGGCTGCAGGCCAAGGCCGGCTATCGCGTGACCGATCGCCTCGAGCTGACCGCGACGGTCGAGTATTCAAGGCTCGCCTATGGTGCCAGCCCGGTTGACGTCAATGGCTATTACGAGCCGGACAGCACTACGCGACAGACGAGTTTACTCATCGGGGCCGTCTGGCATTTCTTCTGAACGGCACGCCGCGCCGCAATGGCCCGAAACCCGCGATTCCGAGAGCGCTCGCCGCCTTCCCTACCGGATAGACGCCGGGCGGGCGCCAAAATCATGCCGAGGCCGGGGCGGAAGGTGCTGAGGTCGCGCAGCCTGATCGGCCGGCGCGGGGGCGGCGTCGTCGAGCGGCCCGTCGATCCGCTTGAGCCCCTTGCGGTCGGCTAGCTCGGGCAGCAGCCGATCCGCCGGATCGTGGAGCCTGAGCTTGCATTCCTCGACCGGGATCATCGCCGCCGCGGCGGTGACTGGCGTGGTCATCGCGATGATGCGGAAGATCGTGTCGCGCCGCATCGGATCGCCGCCGAGCACCTTCTGGCCGATCACATCGAGATGCACCACGCCCCGCCGCTTAGCAGGGTGACGATGCCGGCACCTCGGCGCGCTCGACATCTCGCGCCATGATGTCCTGCAGGCGGCCGAGCCGCGCCTTTGACAAGCGGCCGGCGCTCATCGCCGTCGGTCCTTACGCCCCGCAGCAGGAGGAAGCGGGCGTGGTGTCCTCGTACTCGTCATGGCGGCGCACCCAATCCGTCAGATTGTGATGCGGGCCGGTCTCGTTGCGGCCTTTCGGTGTGAGGTCGAGGACCATGTAGGTGGTGAGCAGCTCCTCCGTGCCACGCGCATAGGTCGAATAGGTGTGAAAGATGTCGCCGGCTTCGTCCTTGTAGAACACGCTAAGGCCGGGAAGTTCGTCGATCGAGGTATCGGTCATGCGGTAGTTGTAATAGACCTTGCCCTTCGCCAGCTCGTCCCTGGTGAAGGACACATGAAAATCGTGGTTGAAGTCGTTGCCATAGGACGACACCCAGGGGAAGCGCCAGCCCATGCGCTTCTTATAGGCCTCGATCTCGGCGAGCGGCGCGCGCGAGACCGCGACCACCGTGACATCGTGATGCTCGAGATGAACGAGGGCGCCGCCGATATGGTCGGCGCCGAAGGAGCAACCGACGCAGCCTTCCTTCCACCCCGGAGCGAGCATGAAATGCTTGACGACCAGCTGGCTGCGCCCGGCGAAAAGATCGGCCAGTGTCTTCTTGCCCTCGGGCGTGTCGAAAACATATGCCTTTTCCAGCTTGACCCAGGGGAGCGCGCGCCGCTCGGCGCTGAGCCGGTCGCGCAAATGCGTGTACTCCTTCTCCTTCGCCAGCAGCGACTTTCGCGCCGCGAGCCATTCATCGCGAGACACGACGGGGTTGTGCTGCATCGATCGACCTCCGGTGTCGGGGAGCGGGCTTTCCAAGCGGCGCCGCGGTTTCGTCTTGACAGTAACGTTGATATCAACATTATTGATCCATGTCAAATCGAAACGAACTGCCGCTCGCCCTCACGCATGAGATCCGTGACGCCTGTCTCTGTCTCCATGCGCAGCGAGCCGCGCGCACGCTGGCGCGGCGCTACGACGAGGCGCTGCGCCCGGCGGGGCTGACCAACGGGCAATTCTCGCTGCTGATGTCGCTTCATCGCAAGGAGGCGGCGAGCATGGGCAGCGTCGCGGCGCTGCTCGCCATGGATCGCACGACGCTCACCGCCAATCTCAAGCCGCTCGTGCGCCGCGGCCTGGTGAAGATGGCGGTGAATGCAGCGGACAGGCGCGGCCGTGTGCTGACGCTCACCGCCGCCGGCCGTAGGCTGCTTGCCGCGGCGCTGCCGCTGTGGCGGCGCGCGCAAGCCGCGTCGGAGCGCCTCATTGGCGATTCCGGCGCCGATCGCCTGCGTGCCGGCCTGCTTGCGTTGTCGTGATGGACCATGAACGCCGAAGGACGTTCGATGCTTTTGAGGAGAAAGGCGATGCAGGTTCAGCCCTATCTGTACTTCGACGGGCGCTGCGAGGAGGCCCTCGGCTTCTATCGCAAGGCGCTTGGCGCCGAGGTGGTGATGCTGATGCGCTTCAAGGACGGTCCGGAACGCGGCATGGCCCCGCCCGGCGCCGAGGAGAAGATCATGCATTCGAGCTTTCGTATCGGCGACACGACCATCATGGCGTCCGATGGAAGGTGCCTGGGCAACCCGAACTTCCAAGGCTTTGCGCTGTCCCTCGAGGCGGCGAGCGATGGCGAGGCCGAGCGGCTGTTTTCCGCCTTGGGCGACGGCGGACAGGTGCAGATGCCGTTGACCAAGACCTTCTTTGCCTCGCGCTTCGGCATGCTCGCCGACCGCTTCGGCGTCTCCTGGATGATCATCGCGGGGCGCTGAAGGCGCTTCCTCCGGCACTGTCGCGATCGGCGGCGCAGGGCGAGATCGGCGCTCCCCCACCTGCACGGTTTCGCCGTTAGGCTTCAGCGTCATCATCCGCAGCTTGACCAAGCCCTGCTGCGGCCGCGCGGTTTGAGGTGTCGGGGACGCCGGCTATCCTCGCGCCCGTTGCGGGCGGATGGGCCGTCGATCCGGCAAATGCCGGGCACCGTCGCCGCCGCGCGCACATCTTCGGCGGAGCGACGCCATGGCGGATGTCTTGCGGCGGAAATCGGATTTCGAGCGCAAGGAGCTGACCCTCGGGCTGCTGGCCTTCGCCTCGGCCACCACCGACGTGCTGAGCTTTCTTGCCTTCAGCGAGGTCTTCACCTCGGGCATGACGGGCAATACCGCGCTGCTGGGCCTGGCGGTAGGGCAGGGCCGCGCACTCGCCGCCTCGCGCTCGCTGGCGGCGCTTTTGGGCTTCATGCTCGGCGTATTTGCCGGCACGCTGGCGCGCGGCCCCGGCGATCATCCGCGCAAGCTCGCCGCGGTGCTCGCCGTCGAGGCGCTGTGTCTCGGCCTCTTCGCCGGACTCTGGCACGCCCTCGATCGGCCGGCAGGAACCGGCATCGTCTACGCGCTGATCTTCCTCTCGGCGCTGGGCATGGGAGTGCAGATTATCGCCGCGCGGCAGGTCAACCTTCCGGCCGTTCCCACCATCGTCTTCACCAGCACGCTTGCCAGCATCGTCATGCTGGCAACCGACGCGGCACTGCGGCGGCGCGCCTTGCCTGTCGACGCGCTGCGGCAGAGCGCGATATTCGCGACATATCTCGCCGGCGCCGTGCTCGCGGGATGGCTGGCCTCGCGGCATCTCGGCATTCTCGTCCTACTGCCGCTCGGTGCCGTGCTGGGCGCGCTCGCGCTGCAGCTTCGGCCGGTCCGGGCGAGCAGCTGACCGCCCGCGGTTTGGCGGCGGCGGGATTGCGCCGCGGCCGCCCTGCCTCTACATCCGGGCGCGTCCCGAGCCATCCGCCCGCCCGAGCACCGAACTGAGCGAGCCTTCCGCCACAGCCGTGTCCCGACGCTCCGAGCTCGTCGTCATCCTGGGCGGGCTCTGCGCGTTCGCGCCTTTGGCGACGGATATGTATCTGCCGGCGATGCCGCGGCTGGAGCGGGTCTTTGCTACCGACGCGGCGCGGGTGCAATGGACGCTGGCCGCCTTCTTTCTCGGATTCGCGCTCGGCCAGGCCTTCTACGGCCCGATCGCCGACCGCTACGGCCGCAAGCCGTCGCTCTATGCCGGGCTTGCCCTTTATGTCGGCGCTTCGATCGGTTGCGCCCTGGCGCCCAGCATTGGCCTGCTCACCACGCTGCGCTTCCTCGAGGCAATCGGCGCCTGTGCGGGCGCGGTGGTCGCCCGCGCGGTGGTCAGCGACCTCTTCATCGGCCAGGAGGCCGCGCGCCTCTTTGCCGCGCTGATGGTGGTGATGGGGCTGGCGCCGATCATCGCGCCGCTGATCGGCGGCTATCTGCTGCTGTGGTTCGACTGGCAGGTCATCTTCTGGGTGCTCGCCGCCTTCGGCCTCGTCTGCCTGCTGGCAGTCTGGCTACGACTGCCCGAAACGCATCGGCTCGAAACCGCTCGCTCGCTCGCGCTAGGGTCGGTGGCCGCGCGCTACCTGATGCTGCTGCTCGACCGGCGCTATCTTGGCTACGCGCTTTCGGGCGCGCTCAGCATGGCCGGCATGTTCGTCTATATCGCCGGCTCGCCCTTCGTTTTCATCACGCTCCATCACCTGACGCCGCAGCATTACGCCTGGCTCTTCGGCTCCAACGCCTTTGGCATCGCGCTCGCCTCGCGGGTCAATCATGCCCTGCTGCGGCGCTACAGCGCCGACGCGCTTCTCGTCGGCGCCAATCTCATACAGGCGGCGGCGGGGGCGCTGTTGCTGACCGCGGCGGCGACCGGAGAAGGTGGAGCGCCGGGGCTGGCGGCGCCGCTCTTTCTCTACGTCGCTTGCGTCGGCGTTGTCGCGCCCAATTCGGTGGCGCTCGCCATGGCGCCGCACCGCCACGCCGCCGGCGTCGCCTCGGCACTGCTGGGCGTGCTGCAATTCGCGCTTGCCGCGGCGGCGGCGGCGCTGGTCGGCGTGCTGCACAGCGCCAGCGCGCTGCCGATGGCGGCGCTGATCCTCGTCTTCGGGCTGCTCGGCCTCGGGCTGCGTCATCTCCTCGTCGGGCGAGCGCCGCGGGATCCCAGGAAGAGCTAGCTCAAATCGCGATTTCGCGGCCGATCTCGACCACGGCGTCGCGCGGCAGCTTGAAGTAGTCGGTGACATGCGCGGCGTTGCGCTGCATCAACGCGAAGAGCGTCTCGAGCCAGCGCGGCAACCCCTGGCGATCCTCGCGCGCCACCACCGTCTCGTGACCGACGTAATAGGTGACGTCGGCGAGATCGATGGCGCAGCCGCCGGTGCAGGCCTCGGCCAGCAAGGCCGGAATAT
>JASHRZ010000114.1 GCA_030037055.1 Alphaproteobacteria bacterium | reverse complement strand
CCCTACAAGACCGCGTCGGCAACGACCCGCAGCGAATCGATGGTTGCGCCCCCCAGCAACATCGACCCAACCTCGTTCCTCTTCGCTGCCGCCTTCCACGCCTGGAGGCGGTCCTTGATCCGGTCGGCGCTTCCGACAAGCGATGTCTCGTCGATGAGCTGATCGGGGACCGACGCTATCGCCTCGTCGCGCCGACCCGAGAGGTAGGCGTCCTGGATCCGGACGGCCGCTTCCTCGTAACCGAGACGCTTGATGAAATCGTTGTAGAAGTTCTTGCCGCGCGCCCCCATTCCTCCGACATAAAGCGCAATCTCGGGCTTCAGGGCATCGCGGCAGGCCTGCAGGTCGTCGCCCATTCTGATGCGGACGTACGGGGCGACGTCGAAATCGGCGAGGCTCTTGCCGCCGGCCACCTTGCCCATCCCCTCCAACAGCGGTCCGGTCACGACCTTTGTCTTCTCCGGGGACATGAATATCGGCAGCGCCCCGTCGGCAATCTCGCCCGACGTCCTCAATCCAGCGGGCGTGATCGACGCGGTGTAGATCGGCAGGTTCGGGTCGGCATGCAGGATGCTCTTCAGCGGCTTGCCGAGACCCGTCGCGCCAGCCCCCCTATATGGGATCTGGTAGATTTCGCCATCGTGTTCCAATGGCGCTTCCCGCCTCAGGATCTTGCGCACGATGGCGATGTATTCGCGCATCCGCGTCAACGGTTTGTCGAACGGTGCGCCGTGCCAGCCCTCAACGACCTGGGGGCCGGAAGTTCCGACGCCGAGAAGGAAGCGATTGTTGGAAAGCGCCTGCAGCGTCATCGCCGTCATCGCACAGCAGGCGGGCGTACGCGCCGGGATCTGCATAATGCCGGTTCCGGCCTTGATGCGCGTCGTCCTGGCAAGGATCCAGGCCGCTGGCGTCACGGCATCGGTTCCGTAGGCCTCGCCGCTCCAGACGGAGTCGTAGCCAAGGCGCTCCGCCTCGAGCACCTGTTGCAGTTCCAGACCCGTCGGGGCGCCGGAATAGCGCAGAAGTATGCCAAGTCGCATCGAACTGTCCTCCCACCATCGTCGCATTGTCGGTTTCGTCACTCGATCTTGATGACCATCGCGTTGATGACTGCGTGCGGCGTCGCTTGGTCATTGCTGAAACTATTCCCTCGTACGGCTCAGCCATGCATTCTGAGCCCGCCCGGCACATTGATCGTCTGACCCGTGATGAAGCCGGCGTCGGCGCTGAGCAGCAAGGCGATCATACCAGGATAGGCGAGCTGCGAAAGAACGCACCCGTGCGGGCAGGGCTCGACGCCCGTTTGCGACGTAGGTACTGACGCATGAAGACTGCGAACGCGCTTGGGGCATCGTCCCGCCCTCGTTGCTCGTCCACGTCCACAACGCGATCGCGTAGACGGTATCGTGGCATATCGGCTTGTGGCAGCTAGTGTTGCAAAGGTCGCGACCGTCGATCGTCTGCACCATGTTCCTTCCAACGCGGATGGATTTTTGAATCTTGAACGCCTAATCTAAGCGGCGGCGGGCGGCAATTGTCGCGGTGCCCCTCCGCGTTTCGCGTTGGTACGATGCCCGCCACATCGCCGCCGCCAGAACAAGGGCAAGGCTGGCGGGCAAACTCTCACGGCCTGCCGGACTGGATTGGTCGGCATGCTGAAGCGACGGGAGGCAGAAGGGTGACGAAAGCAGAAGAGTGGGTTTGCCCGGTTTGTGGCGAGCGGTCACTAAATATCATCGAGCTGTGTGACAATGATGAATGCCCTGGCCTTGACTGCCCCGGCCTTGCCGCCGACCGGCCTCTCACGCCGGGCCAGATTGCCGAGCTGAGGCGCGTTGCAGCGGCCCCGCAGTTGTATTTCGAGCGCCCGCAGGCAGGCGCCGGCCTCATCGCACGCGGGCTTGTCAAGACGGAAGGCGATCACTTAGCCGTAACAGACGCAGGCAAAGCCGCGCTCGCGGAGGAGACAGCTGCGCGCTCAGGTCAAGGCCAAATTGGATGAGCCAGGTAATCGCTCGGTTAAGTCGCGGTAAGCTACCTTACATGGCGCCGGCGCGCTTGCATCGGGCTGCGATCCGGGCGAGAGCCTTGTAGGTGCGATCCGCTGCTCAGAACGCGGGAGACTCGTAATGAGGACGAGACGTTGGAAGACGGCTCCCCATTTCTCGGGCGATCTCCAAAATACCACCGCCACAGCTATGTTGGCTTCGACAACCGATTTGCGCGTGCCCGTTGGGACGCCGGAGTTATCCACAACTTATGCCGCGATGCCGCCAGTTTGCCCGTGCAATTCCAGGCGGTGGACGCCATCATTCCTTCGTGGCTGGCAAGGCGTAACTGCGCACCGTGCGGCTGAGAGAAACGCTTGCCCCCGGAAGAGGGACTGCGCACTCCCGCCAGCGATAGGTGGAGGCGTATCAGGCACGGATACCACTGCCGCTTCCTGAACCCGCAGTGAAGGACCGTGCCGTCGAAAGTTTTGACGGCTTCATGCGGCATAACAGAAGACGAACCCGCGAAGGCGGCGGTCGCCTTATGGGCTTCAAGGTCACGGAGCTGGGCCGGCGTGTTCCTGCTTGTATCCGACCCAGGACAACGAACTTTCTGGCTGAGGGCGTCAGTCTGTTTAACGCCTGACCGCGCCTCTCGGAACTGTGCTGCCGCAGACAACCGAGGGATCAGGACGAGATCCATCAACTGTGTGAACGAAACCTCAGGAGGAAATGACCATGTCCGAAGCACAGCGCAAACCGACAACAAGTGAGGACGCGGCGTCGATTGCGCGCGGCGCCGGCCCGTTCGCTGCCCAAAGCGCGCAAGCCTGGTTGAGCTACCAGGCCAATCTCCTTGCCGGGTTAGAGGCCATTGCCACGGATTGGATCAAGCGTCAACGGGACGCCTTCGACGCGATGCAACGCGCGATCGAGCAAATGAGCCAATGCCGCGATCCCCTGGAGCTGCTCAAGTTTCAGCAGGAACTCTTTTCGAACTGTCTCAGCCGCGCCATTTCGGATGCAAGCGCATTCGGTGATCGGGCCTTCGCCATTGCGCGTGACGCAAAGGCCGACATCGCCCGGGCGGGACGGCACAGCATGGCAAGGCTCGACGAAAGCGCCGAGGACAGCCGGAAAGGCGCCGAAGGCAAACCGATGCCACGCGCGGCAGCCGAATAACCACCGGGCGATCGCAATCAAGCTCGGAAGCTACGAACCGATACTTCTGCTCATGCCGGTTTGCCGGCAATGTTGAGTCCGCTAGCTAGGACTGACGCCATCCAATGCCAAAGGTCCGCTCTCGAGATAGGGCGGGGACCACGGGGCTGTATACCCCAGGGTCCAGCAGTCCATAAGGCCACGAGGGGTTTCTTCCGCCCTGGGGCGGGCAAAGCCCTGGCGGCCAAAGCTTGCTGACCTCGGCACTGGCGGCCTATGCTTAGTGACCTCGGCTCCGGGGCCTAAGCTCATTGTCGGATTCAGCATTGTGTGGTCGGCAAAGCTGCCCGGCAGGAGTGAGCGCATGGGATATCGATCCCAGCATCGCAGGAAGCGTTCGGTAGCGTGGCGCTTGGCTGGCAGGGCATTCGCGTTGCTGATGTTGATCGGGCTCGGCCTCGGCTTGCTGATCACCGCATCGCATTGAAGAGCGGGCGCTGGGCGGACGATGAGTTCTCGACGCGGCATTCGGTCACCTTGCTCGCGCGAGTGGGCGCCCAGCGCAAACATTCGCCGCTCATTCCTCCGGCACGCCAGCCTGCGCATGGCGTCGAAGATGCGTTCGCGCTGGGTTAGATAGGTCGGGTTGTCGCTCGCCGCGCCAGCGCGGAGGCGTGAGATCGTGAAGGTCGGATCGAGCGCGAGCCCGGCTTGGGCGGCGGCCCGCGCTTCTGCGCCGACGGAGATCTGCCAGAGAAGCGGCGCAACCGAAATGCGCGAGTGGAAAGTTTCGGTTCATCTCGACGGACTAGTGGAACCGCGCGGCCGCCTCCTCGTCGGCGCCGATCTGCAGCTTGCCGAAGCCCGCGTACCCCATCCATTGGTGGGCGCTCGTATCCCGAGGGCTGAGGCGGAGCGCCTGCTGGACCTGGGGCTCGGTTTCCTCGCCCAGGCCGAGAAAATACTTAGCACCCCCGATCAGTCCGTGAGCCATTGCCAAATTTCGATCGAGTGCCAGCGCCCGCTCGCATTTGGCGATGCCTTGGGCCGCGCGGTTGGTATGGGTTTGAACGACGCCCA
>JASHRZ010000113.1 GCA_030037055.1 Alphaproteobacteria bacterium | reverse complement strand
GAAGTCGATGGCGGGGTGATGGTGACGGGCTCGCACAATCCCGAGACCTATAACGGCTTCAAGCTCATGCTCGGCAAGAGGTCTTTTTTTGGCGAGGACATTCAGCGGCTGGGGCGCATCGCCGCCGCGCCGCCGCGCGCCGCCGAGCACGGTAGCGACATGCAACTGCGCGGCATCGGTGATGCCTATGTCGCGAGGCTTCTTGCCGATTACGACGGCACATATCCCCTGAGCGTCGCCTGGGACGCCGGCAACGGCGCCACGGGCGAGGTGCTCCAGCGGCTGGTGCAGCGGCTACCCGGCCGGCACGAGTTGCTCAACCAAGTGATCGACGGGCGCTTCCCGGCACACCACCCCGACCCGACGCAGGCGAAGAATCTGGCGCAGCTGCAAGAGGTTGTGGTGGCGCGGCGCTGCGACCTGGGTGTCGCCTTCGACGGCGATGGCGACCGCATCGGTGTGGTCGATGGCAAAGGTCGTATTCTCTGGGGTGACCAGCTCATGGTATTGCTGGCTGGCGACGTCATCCGCAGCCAGCCCGGCGCCGCCATCATTGCCGATGTCAAGGCGAGCCAAGTGCTGTTCGATGAAATCGCGCGGCTGGGCGGCACGCCGCTGATGTGGCGCACCGGCCATTCATTGATCAAAACCAAGATGGCCGAGACCGGCGCGCCGCTCGCTGGCGAGATGAGCGGGCACATCTTCTATGCCGATCGCTACTACGGCTATGATGACGCGCTTTATGCCGCGGTGCGTCTGCTGGGCATCCTTGCCCGCGGTGGCGAGAGCCTGGCTGCGTTCCATGACCGGCTGCCGGCCGTGGTCAACACGCCGGAGCTGCGCTTCCCCTGTGCCGATTCGCGCAAATTCGCGGTCATCGCCGAAGTGCGCGAGCGCCTGAAGCGCGCCGGCGCGCAGATGTCGGATATCGACGGTGTCCGCGTCAGGACCGCGGACGGCTGGTGGCTGTTGCGCGCCTCCAACACCCAGGATGTCCTGGTGGCCCGCGCCGAGGCCAAGGACGAGCCGGGCCTTACCCGATTGAAGGGGCTCCTGGCCCAGCAATTGACCCAAAGTGGCATCGCGCCACCGATTTTCTGACACCGGCGACGCCAAGCCGCGTCCGTTCCTGTTTTATCTCCTGAGGCCCTCCTCAACAGGCCGGAGGGCCGCTCTCCTATGGCCCACGGACTCAGCCGTGGCGCATGGTGTTCGCGGCCATTTGCTGCGTCGGGCCGGGGGCGATCACGGTGCATTGCGCATGCTTTTTATGCAGCGCGCGGCAGGCCTTCTCCGCCTCGCGCTCGGAGAAATTGACGATGCGCGCGCGGAAATAGCGCTCGTTCTGGCTCGGCGTAAGCACCTGCACCGACCGGCCCTTGCCCGCCGGCAGCTTAGCGAGCGCCGCGGTAGCGGCTTTCTCGGCCGCGCTTTGCTGGGCGAAAGCGCCGACCTGGATGCTCCAACGCTCAGCCGCCTCACGGGCGTGGTGAAGGCGCGGCGGCGTCGCCGCCTCGGCGCGGCCCACCGGCGAGAGCTGCGCCAGCGTCTGCGCGGCGCTGCGGGTCAGCGGATTCTGATCGGCATCCTCGTCCGTCTCGGCGGTCTGCACCGCAGACGCAGCGGTCCGGTCGGCGAAGGCAGCGTTCAGCAGGTGGGCCATCTCGCTATCGCGGGCGTGCGCGGTGAGGCCGCCCATCACAATGCCGATCAGCCGGCGGTTATCCCGCACGGCCGAGGCCGCCAAATTGAATCCCGCGGCGCGGATATAGCCGGTCTTGATACCGTCCATGCCCTCGAAGGTCTGCATGAGATGATTGTGATTGGTGTGCATGACCCCGTTATAGGTGAACTCTTCGGTGGCAAAGTACGCGTATTCCTTGGGAAAATCGCGATAGAGCGCGAGCGCGAGCCGCGCCAGATCGCGCGCCGTGGTCAGCTGCCCCGGGTTCGGCAGGCCGGAGGCATTGCGATAGACAGTGCGCGTCATGCCCAGGGCCCGCGCCGTTTGCGTCATTCGCTCGGCAAAGGCCGACTCGCTGCCGGCGATATTCTCCGCCACGGTGACGGCGGCGTCATTGGCAGATTTGGTGATGATGCCAAGGATGAGATCGCGGATGGCGACGGTCTGCCCGTCGATTAGACCGAGCTTGGAGGGGGCCTGGGCCGCGGCCCACCGGGAGACCGTAAACCGCTGATCAGGTTTCATTTTCCCTTGCTCGACCGCCTCGAACAGGAGATAGAGCGTCATCATTTTGGTAAGCGAGGCCGGGTAGTTCTGGGCATCCGCGTTGCGCTCGGCGAGTGTCTTTCCGGTCTCGGCGTCGATGACGATGAAAGATTCCGTTTTGGCGAAGCCGGGCGGTGCGATTACAAGAAACGACGCGGCCAGCAAGGCAATCGACACTCGTGCAAAGACGAATTCCGTGCCTCGCCACCGAGATATTAATCTTCTCACCGTTCTCCCCCAATCGCCCGCTCACCAGGGATAGGATTCAATCAAAGAGAGATTAAAAAACCATGGACTCCTTGTCCAGATTTTCTATCCGCTGGGCGGCGAGATTTTTTGTCGCGGTAAAACACGGCTTGGTCGTAGGGTCGTGCGTTGGGATTTCGGCCGCTGGGCGAGCAGACCCGTCATGCGAGCGCCGACAGAGATTCCCGCCGAGGGTGAGCTTGTGCGATGTTGCACGATAAGAGATGCGTGGTGCACTGCATGCGTCCGCCAGGCCGGCCCTGTTGCAATGCACAAATTTTGCTTGAAGCAAAAGGGCGAAAGGCCATATAAGACATGTTGCGTTGCAGCAAGCAGGGGCCGCGGCCCCATCACCGGGAGTTATGAGCCATGGCGAGGACGAAAAAGCCGGCGACCACAGCGACGAGTGCCAAGGCAAATGGCGAGGCGGCGGCCGCGCTGTTTGCCGGCTATGAGGAACTGGCCGA
>JASHRZ010000112.1 GCA_030037055.1 Alphaproteobacteria bacterium | reverse complement strand
CGCCATGCTCGACGACATCCGCAAGACGCTCGGCATCACCATCATCTGGGTCGAGCACATCATGGGCGTGCTGATGCGCGTGGTCGACCGCGTCATCGTCCTCGACCACGGCGAGATGATCTTCGAGGGCAAGCCCGCCGAGGCTGCGCGCGACGCGCGGGTGGCGGAGGTCTATCTTGGGCACCAGGGCGGATGCTGACGGTCACCGACGTCTCCGCCGGCTATGGCAGCTTCCAGGCGCTGTTCGGCGTTTCGCTCGCGGTCGCCGCGGGCGAGGCCGTCGCGGTGATCGGCGCCAATGGTGCCGGCAAGACGACGCTGATGCGCGTTATCTCCGGCCTGCTGCCCGCGAGCGGCGGCGGCTTCGCGCTCGATGGCCGCGCGCTGGAGGCGCTTCCCGCGCATCGCATCGTCGCCGCCGGCATCGCCCATGTGCCGGAGAACCGGCGGCTTTTTCCCCGGCTCACGGTGGAGGAGAATCTGCGCATGGGCGCCTTCATCCCGGCGGCGCGCAAGCATTTCGCCGAGCGCCTCGCCTGGGTCTACGAGCTGTTCCCGCGCCTCTTGGACCGCCGCCGCCAGCCGGCAGGGACGCTCTCTGGCGGCGAGCAACAGATGTGCGCCATCGGCCGCGCGCTGATGTCCAAGCCGAAGCTGCTGCTGATGGACGAGCCCTCGGCCGGGCTCGCGCCGCTGGTGGTCGAGCAGGTCTTCAACCTCGTCCGCCGCATCCGCGCCGAAGGCTTTACCGTGCTCATCGTCGAGCAGAACGTGCAACAGGTGCTCGACATCGCCGACCGCGCCTATCTCCTCGACCGCGGCCGCATCCGGCTCTCCGGCGCGGCCGGCGAGCTCGCGCGCAACGAGGAGATCCGGCAGGCCTATATGGGGATCTGACGCCGATGCCGACAGGCGCCTAGCCCATGGACATCTACCTCCTCGAGGCCGTGATGAACGGCGTTCTCCTGGGCGGCGTGCTGGCGCTGCTGGCGCTCGGGCTCAATCTGATCTTCGGCGTCGTCGATGTCGTCTGGATCGCCTATGCCGAGCTGGTCATGTGCGGCATGTATGCCGAGTGGTGGCTGACCGACAGCGCCGCCTGGCCGGTGCTCGCGGCCTCAGCCGCGGCGATCGCCTTCGTGGCGCTGCTCGGCGTGCTCGTCCATCTCCTGGTCATCGCGCCGATCCTGGGCTCGGCGCCGATCAACCAGCTGCTCGCCACCGGCGGGCTGCTGTTCTTTTTGCAGAGCGCGGCGACGCTGCTGTTCGGCACCGATTTCCGCAACCTCGGCCTGCGCCTGCCGGTGATCGAGTTCGGCGACATCTTCATCAGCTTGTCGCGGCTGATCGCCTTCGTCGCGGCATTGCTCGGCGCCGCGGCGCTCTATCTCTTTTTGTCGCGCAGCTTTCTTGGCACGGCGATCCGCGCCGTCGCGCAAGACCGCGAGATCATGGGGCTGATGGGCGTCGACCAGCGCCGCATCTATCTCCTGACCTCGGCGATCGGCGGCGGCCTCGCCGGGCTCGCCGCGTGCCTGCTGTTGTTGCAATACGACGTTCATCCCTACATCGGCCTCACCTTCGGCCCGATCACCTTCATGATCTGCGTGCTGGGCGGGCTCGGCAACATGATCGGCGGCTTCGTCGCCGCCTTCATCATCAGCCAGATCATCGCCATCGCGGGCTATTACGTCTCGATCGAGGCCTCCTACGTCCTCGCTTTCGTCGTCTTCATCGCGCTCGTCCTCCTTCGCCCGCAGGGGATCCTGGGCAAATGACGGCGCGCCTTCCGGCGGCGCTTGCGGCGCTCGTCCTGCTGCTGCTGCTGCCGCTGGCGCTCAGGGATTATTTCCTGCACATCGCGGTGCAGGTGCTGCTGTGGGGCTTCATCTACACGGCCTGGTCCATGATGGGCCGCTTCGGCCTGGTCTCGCTCGGCCACGGCGCCTTTCTCGGCATCGGCGGCTATGTCCCGGCCCTGCTGTGGAACCACTACGACCTGACGCCCTGGCTCGGCATTCCGTTAAGCGTGCTGCTGGCGGCGCTGCTGGCGCTGGTGGTCGGATACCCCGCCACCCGCATGCGCGTCGTCGGCCATTACTACGCGCTCGTCACGCTGGCGCTGAGCCAGGTGGTGCTGCTGTCGATGATCGCGCTGCGCGACATGACCGGCGGGTCGCTCGGCATGACGCCGCGGTCCGCCGGCCGTGCCTCATGGTACGCGTTGCAATTTCCGGAGAAGAGCGAGTTCTATTTCCTGGCGCTGGCGCTGTGGCTCGCCGGCCTCGCGCTCTGGCTCTGGCTCGAGCGCAGCATGGGCAGCAAGGCGCTTGAGGCGATCAACGAGGACGAGGGCGCGGCCGCCGCCATCGGCATCGACGTCATGCGCGAGAAGCTGCGCGTGACGCTGATCTCCGCCGGGCTTACCGCGCTCGGCGGTGGCGCCTATGTGCAATACCTCATGTATGTGAATCCGGAGACGGTGTCCGGCGTCGGCGTCTCGCTGCAGATCGTCTTCGCCGCCATCGCCGGCGGCATGTACTCGCTGTTGGGGCCGACCATCGGCGCGCTCTTGACCATCGTCCTCGCCGAGGGGCTGCGCGTCGCGTTCGGAACGCATTTCATCGGTGCCGCCAACACTATTTACGGCGTGCTGCTGGTGCTCTTCATCATCTTCATGCCGCGCGGCATTGCGGGGCTGGTCGAGGGGCTGCTGGCGCGGCCCGGCCGCCCCGCGGCGGCGGAGTGAGCCGGCGCTCATCCGACGTTCACCGAATATTGGCAAAGTTCCGCCAGGATGGCACGGCCGCCAAAGGCGCGGTTTGTCGCAGGTGTCGCCATGGGAAAGCGGAAGAAGCTGAAGCGCAAGTTGCTCCGGATCAGCGGCGACGTGCTGCGCGATGCCCATGAGAAGGCGCGCATCGAGCGTCGCTGGCACATCGTCGGCGACGGCAAGCCGCCGAAGCGGCCGAAGAAGGGCTACCGTTATGTCGACGAGCTCGCGCGGCTGCAGGTGGAGCTGCTGAAGCTGCAGGAGTGGGTGCGGCTCGAGGGCCTCAAGGTGGTCGTGATCTTCGAGGGACGCGACGCCGCCGGCAAGGGCGGCGTGATCAAGCGCATCGCCGAAAGCCTCAATCCGCGCTTCTGCCGCATCGTCGCCCTCGGCACGCCGACCGAAAAGGAGCGCGGCCAGTGGTACTTCCAGCGCTATGTCGAGCAGCTTCCGGCCTGCGGCGAGATCGTGCTGTTCGACCGCAGCTGGTACAACCGCGCCGGCGTGGAGCGCGTCATGGGCTTCTGCACCGAGGACGAACACAGGGAATTCCTGCGCGCCTGCCCGCTGTTCGAGGAGATGCTGGTGCGCGCCGGCATCTATCTCGTCAAGTATTGGTTCTCGGTCAACGACGAGGAGCAGGAGCTGCGTTTCCTCGACCGCATGCGCAACCCGATCAAGCGCTGGAAGCTGAGCCCGATGGACCTCGAGTCGCGCGAGCGCTGGGTTGAGTACTCGCGGGCCAAGGATAGCATGCTGAAGCACACGGACCGCCCGCTGACCCCCTGGCACATTGTCAACGCCGACAACAAGAAGAAGGCGCGGCTCAACTGCATCGCCCATCTGCTGCGTCAGATCCCCTACAAGGACCTGCGCCCGGTCGAGCTCGATCTGCCGCCGCGCCAGCCTGACACCGGCTACAAGCGCCCGCGCAAATCGACGCAGCGCTGGGTCCCGGAGAAATACTAGCGGCCGCGCCGCAGCTAGAGCACGGCGTAGACGGCGATTTGCACGGCATCCGGCCGCCTTACGCCGCTGCCGACGAAGACCGTGCGCGTCAGCCATTGCTGCGCCGGCGCCGCCGTCTCGAAGACCGGCGTGCAGCGGAAGTAATAGGCGGTGGGATCGACCGGCTCGCCGGCCATGAGCTTGGCGACGACCTCGGGCGCTCCGTGGCGCAAGCCCCGATTGATCACCGAGATCAGCGCACCGTCCGCGGCTTCGAGCGTGTAGCGCGCCTCGAGTTCGGCGCAGCCATCGGCACGCACGATCTGCCAATCGGCGCCGCCGGGCAGCACACGGCCGGCGAGCCGCGGCCCTTCGACGGTGCCACCGGTGATCGGAATGATGCGGCGGCGTCCGGCCCGCGTCTCGCCGAGCTCGAGCGCCGGCGCGACCGACACGCGCAGCAGGAAGGCGAAATCGAGCGTGGGGCTCACCACTCCGCCGGGCCGGCGCGCCAGGCGACCAGCGAAGAGGCATCGCTTCCGCCCCAGCCTTCCGCGGCCGCGGCGTCGTATCGGTCGAGCGCCTTTGTCGCGAGCGGCAGGTTGATGGCGAGCTTCATGGCCGCGCCGCAGCCGCTGGGCCCGAGATAATCGACGCGGCGGCAAAGCTGCTCGAGCAGCGGCTTGGCGCGGGCGAAAGCGGCGCTGTCGTCAGCGGCGAGGCCGAGCAGCTTGCCCGCGCGGGCGGGGCCGATCGTGGCGCCGGCGGGGCATTCGAGCAGCGCCGCACCTTTGGCCGCGGCGCCGGCCGCTTGGTGATCTCGGGCGTGAGCGTGCTCATCTCGATGAAGAGCTTGCCGGCGACCGGGCCGGACAGAAGCCCGTCACCGCCGCCCATAGACCACCGCGACGGCCCAGCGCGCTCCGCGCTCGAGCAGCAGCGCCCCTTGACTGCGGTGCGGTTCCACACGGTCAGCC
>JASHRZ010000111.1 GCA_030037055.1 Alphaproteobacteria bacterium | reverse complement strand
CAGTCGTCCAGCGCACGCTCGGGCGGGGTGTAGGCAAGCCCGAGCGCTTGCGCCACCGCCTGATGGGTAATGCGTCCTGCCTCGATGTTGAGGCCGGCGCGCAGATGCGGGTCGTCCGCGAGCGCCCGCCGCCAGCCCTTGTCGGCAAGATCCAGCACGAAGGGCAAGGTGGCGTTGTTGAGCGCGAAGGTCGAGGTGCGCGCCACCGCGCCCGGCATGGTGGTGACGCAGTAATGGATGACGCCGTCCTCGACATAGGTCGGATCGGCATGGGTGGTGGGGCGGCTGGTCGCTGAGCAGCCGCCCTGATCGATGGAGATATCGACCAGCACCGAGCCCGGCTTCATCGCCCGCACCATCTCGCGGCTGATCAGTTTCGGCGCCGCGGCGCCGGGCACGAGCACTGCGCCGATGAGGAGATCGGCGGTCAGCACTTCGCGCTCGATCGTCTCCAGCGTGGAGAAAAGCGTGTGCAGCTGCGCGCCGAATTGCAAATCGAGCTCGTAGAGCCGCGGCAGCGAGCGGTCGATCACCGTGACGTAGGCCTCCATCCCCATAGCGACGCGCGCGGCGTTGGTGCCGGCGACGCCGCCGCCCAGGATCACCACCTTGGCCGCGGCAACGCCGGGCACGCCGCCGAGCAGCATGCCGGGCCCGCCCTGCTCCTTCTCCAGGCAATGCGCGCCGACCTGGATCGACATGCGGCCGGCAACCTCGCTCATCGGCGCCAGCAACGGCAGCCCGCCGCGCACGTCGGTCACCGTCTCGTAGGCGATGCAGGTGGCGCCCGAACGCAACAGGCCGTCGCACTGCTGCCGGTCGGCAGCGAGATGGAGATAAGTCAAAAGCAGCTGGCCCGGCTTCAGCCGGCCGATCTCCGGCGGCTGCGGCTCTTTCACCTTGACGATCATCTCGGACGCGGCGAACACCTCGGCGGCGCCAGAGGCGATGCGCGCGCCGGCGCGCTCGTAAGCCGCATCGTCGAAGCCGACGCCGGCGCCGGCGCCAGTCTCGACCAGCACCTCGTGCCCGTGATGCACCGCCTCGCGCACGCTGCCGGGCAGCAGGCCCACTCGGTACTCATGGGTCTTCACTTCCTTGGGCACGCCGATCCGCATTGCTGCACCGCCTTGTTTCGGCCCAGCCTAGCAAAGGAAAAGCCTTTCGCTAATCGGCTCGCGGCGGTGCGGCGCGAGTCGCGCAATGAAGCTCTGTCGCTTGCGGCGTGCGCTCGCCATAATGGGCCGATGCTGCGCCGCGCCCTGTTGCTCGCCCCGTTGTCGCTGCTGCTGGCGCGGGCCGCGCGCGCCCATTCCTACAAGCTCGGCGCCATCGAGATCGGCCATCCCTGGGCGCGGCCCTCGGTGACCGGCAAGGCCGCGGTCTTTCTCGCGCTCGCCAACACCGGCCTCGACACCGACCGCCTGACGGGCGGCGCGACGCCGATCGCGCGCGAGGTGATCCTGCGCGATGCCGACGGCTCGTCGCTCGAAGAGCTCGATCTGCCGCCGCACCGGCCGGTGGCGCTGCGGCCGGGAGGCAGATACATCGCGCTGCTGGGTCTTGAGGGCCCGCTGGCGCTCGACGACAGCTTTCCGCTCACGCTCCGCTTCGCGACGGCGGGCGAGATCACCGTGACGGTGCGGGTCGAGGACGCGCCGGAAGAGGATTAACCCGGGTGCTTGGCATCGAGCAGCGCCACGACCTGCTCGGCAATTGCCAGCGAGGCGGTAAGCCCTGGCGATTCGATGCCGTAGAGGTTGACGAGGCCGGCCACGCCGTGCTCGGCCGGGCCCTGGATGGAAAAATCGGCGGCGGGCTCGCCGGGGCCGCTGATCTTGGGCCGGATGCCGGCATAGCCTGGCTGCAGGGCGCCGTCGGGCAGGTCCGGCCAGTAACGCCGGATCGCGGCATAAAAGCGCGCGCCGCGGCGGGGATCGACGCCATAATCGATGCGGTCGATCCATTCGACATCAGGCCCGAACCGCGCCCCGCCGGCGAGATCGAGGGTGAGATGCACGCCAAGCCCGGCCGCTTCCGGCACGGGATAGATCAGATGGCGGAAGGGCGAGCGCATGGACAAGGTGAAATAGACGCCGCGGCAGAAGTAGTCGCGCGGGATCGATTGCGGCGGGATGCCGTCGATCGCGCGCGCCAGGCGCGGCGCGTGGATGCCGGCGCTGTTGACCAGCAGCTTGCAGCGCAAGGTCATCGGCTCGGCGCCGCCCACGGCCAGCGCAAAGCCGCACGCGCGGGCCGTGCCGGAGAGCACCGGCGCGCGCAGCACCACCATGCCGCCCGATGCCTCGAGATCGGCCTCAAAGGCGAGCATCAGCGCGTGGCTGTCGATGATGCCGGTGGAGGGCGAGAAATAGGCGCCCAGGGCGGCGAGCGCCGGCTCGAGCCTGCGCAGCTCGTGGCCACCGAGCCAGCGCAGATCGGCGACGCCGTTGCCTTCGGCACGCCGGCGCACGCCTTCGATGACCGGAATCTCCGCCTCGCTGCCGGCGACGATCAGCTTGCCGAGGCGCTTATGGGCGATTCCGCGCTCGGCGCAATAGGCGTAGAGCTTCTCTTTGCCGGCGACGCAAAGCCGCGCCTTGAGGCTGCCATCGGGGTAATAGATCCCGGCATGAATGACCTCGCTGTTGCGCGAGGAGCTCTCGGAGCCGATCCAGCGCTCCTTCTCCAGCACCATGACCTCGCGCCCCGCGAGCGCCAGCGCGCGCGCCACGGCAAGGCCGACGACGCCGGCGCCGATCACCACGCATTCGACCGCCTCGCTCACGGCGAGCGCAGGGGCGGCGCCTCGAGGCAAGACCGTCCGGTGCGGATCATTGCGCGGGCTTCGCCCAGGTGACGTCGCTGCGATAGAGCGGCACGGTGGAGATGCTCATCTTGGCGCTGGCGTCCTTCACCTGTCGGCTGTAGACGACATAAACGAGCGTCTCGTTCTGCTTGTCGTAGATGCGCCGCACCGCCAGCGACTTGAAGATGAGACTCAGACGCTCGGAGAACACCTCCTCGCCGCGCGCGCTCAGATTGATGTCGCCGACCGTGACCGGGCCCGTCTGGCGGCAGGAGATCGACGAATTCGAGGGGTCGACAAACCAGTTCCCCTTGGACAGGCGGTCGATCAGGCTGCGCTCGAAATGCGTGAGGTGGCAGGTGACGCCCGGCACCTTGGGATCGGCGATCGCCTCGACAACGATGCTGTTGCCGGTCCAGTCGTTGCGAAAGGTGCCGACCTCGTCCGCAAGCGCGGGCGCGGCGGCAAAAAGCAGCAGGGCGGCGGCGAGAAAGGCTGGGCAGCGCATTGGTCCTCATCCCGGAAAATTTCAAAGACCGACAGACTAGCGCAAATCACGATGAGCTGGATGCAGCCGCCAAGAGAAGCACCTTGCTACTCGCACATCCAGCAGCGCCGCATCTCCAGCCGCTCGATCGCCTGACCGGCGAGCGCGGCCTCGACGCTTCACGTCGCAGCGGCCGCTCTCCCTTCGCCGGCAGCGTGCGCGCTGCCCAACCTAGTGCAGGCGCGGGCGCTCAAGTTTTAGGCGAGTGTCCGCTGCGGCGGCGTGGTGCGTCCTTCGAGACGCGGTCCTGCGGACCGCTCCTCAGGATGAGGTGAGATCGAACCGCATCGGTCGATGGCCTTCTCAACATTTCCTCGTC
>JASHRZ010000110.1 GCA_030037055.1 Alphaproteobacteria bacterium | reverse complement strand
GCGGTCTCGGCGGCGAGCCGCTCGGCGGTCCGGCGCTGGCGCTCGGCCGCCTCGGCGCTCAGGCGCTCCGTCGCCTCCTTGAGCGTGATCTGCGCCTGCTGGCGCGCCTCGGCCAGCGCGCGCTCATAGGCGGCGATCACCGCCTCGGCCTCGACCTTCATCCGCTGCGCCTTCTCGAGGTCGCCGTCGATGCGCTCGCGCCGGGCGACGAGGGTGCGGGCGATGCGCGGCAGACCCAGCTTCGCCATCAGCAGGTAGAGCACGACGAAGCTGATCGCCAGCCAGATGAGCTGGGGCGGGAAGGTGGCGAGGTCGAGCTGCGGCATGGGCTTCGCGCGGGCGTCTTCAGAACACGAACAGGATGAGGAAGGCGATGGCGAGGCCGAAGAGGCCGGTCGCCTCGGCGAGCGCGAAGCCAAGGAAGGCGAAGGGCGTTACCTGCGCCGCCGGGTTGCGCGCCAGCGAGTTGATGAGCGCGGCGAAGACATTGCCGATGCCGATGCCGGCGCCGACCAGCGCGACGCAGGCGAGGCCTGCGCCGATCAGTTTTGCAGATGCAACATCCATGGTCTGTCCTCTGGGTTGATGGGTTTCGACGGATCCGGCGGACGCGGCCTCAATGGAGATGGAGCGCGTCGTTGAGATAGAGGCAGGTGAGAATGGCGAAGACATAGGCCTGCAGCACCGCGACCAGCAGCTCCAGCAGCACCAGCGCCACGTCGACCGCGAGCGGCAGCACGCCGGCGAGCCCGAGGGCGGCGACGAAGCTGGCGAAGATCACCAGCATGGTGTGCCCTGCCATCATGTTGGCGAAGAGCCGGATCGAAAGGGTGAAGGGCCGGATGAAATAGGAGAGCAGCTCGATCGGCACCAGCAGCAGCAGCAGCACCTTCGGCACGCCATGCGGCACGAAGAGGCTGAGGAAGCGGAAGCCATGCTTGACGATGCCGATGACGGTGACGCCGATGAACACCACCGCGGCGAGCGCGAAGGTGACGATGATGTGGCTGGTGAAGGTGAAGCTGTAGGGGACGAGGCCCAGCAAATTGCCGAGCAGGATGAAGGTGAAGAGGGTGAACACGAAAGGCAGGTAGGGCCGCGCCTCGTGCCCGGCATTGGCCTCGACCAACTTGTCGGCGACGAACTCGTAAAGCATTTCGGTCACCGACTGCCAGCGTCCCGGCACCAGCGCGGCGTTGCGCGTGGTCAGCAGCACGAAGGCGGTGATCAGGACCACCGCCACCGACATCAGCAGCGCGGAATTGGTGTAGGAGGCGTCGATGCCGCCGATATGGATGGGGATCAGCCGTTCGATCGTGAACTGGTGCAGCGGGTTCTCGGTAGCCACGTCACTCCTCGTCCTCGTCCTCGTCCGACCGATCCGCGTCCTTCTGCCGCAGGCCCGAAGCGGGCTTCTGGTTGCGATAGCCCACCGCCATGCCCATGCCCGCCACCGCGCGCCAGACATTGAGCATGCCCGCCCCGACGCCGAGGAAGAAACCGACGATCATCCCCCAGGGCCGCGTGCCGAGCCAGCGGTCGAAGGCCCAGCCGATGACGGTGGCGACGACGACGGCGACCACCAGCTCCAGGCCGATGCGCAAGGCAAGCCCGAGCGCGCTCTGAGAGACGCGCGCCCCACGCTGGGAAATCCCGGAAGCGCTCCGCTGCCGCTCGCTGCGTGCCCGGTCGAGCCGCTGTCCCAGGTCCCGCAAGGGCTGCTGCGTGTCGCGTTCGTCCATCGGCGAACCGCCCCGCAAAGCTCGAGAAAGCACCCCCCGCGTCCCGGCCGCCTCGGCGCCGAAACGGCGCGCACCTTAAGCGCGGGTCGCAGGGGTGTCAAGCGACGGTCGGTGCGGCTCTCGCGGTTGCAAGAGCAACCGCCGTTGTCGCTCGCAGTTAAGCCGTGCGGCGCAGCTGCTGGGCCTGCTGCAGGTCGACGGAGACGAGCTGGGAGACGCCGCGCTCGCCCATGGTGACGCCGAACAGGCGGTCCATGCGCGCCATGGTCAGGCGATGATGGGTGATGATGAGAAAGCGCGTCTCGGCGCTCTCGGCGATCTCCTCGACGAGATTGCAGAAGCGGTCGACATTGGCATCGTCCAACGGTGCGTCGACCTCGTCCATCACGCAGATCGGCGCGGGGTTGGTGAGGAAGACGGCAAAGAGGAGCGCCAGCGCGGTGAGCGCCTGCTCGCCGCCCGAGAGCAGCGACATAATCTGGAGCCGCTTGCCCGGCGGGCTCGCCATGATCTCGAGCCCGGCCTCGAAGGGGTCGCGGGTCTCGTCGCCCTCCTCGCTCTTGTCGAGGGTGAGATGGGCGCGGCCGCCGCCGAACAGCCGGGTGAAGAGTGCGGCGAAATGCTCGTTGACCTCGGCGAAGGCGGCGAGCAGCCGCTCGCGCCCCTCGCGGTTCAAGGCGGCGATGCCCTCGCGCAGCCGGGCGATCGCGCCGATGAGGTCGTCGCGCTCGCGGCCGAGCACGGCGAGCCGCTCCTCGATCTCGGCCGCCTCGGCCTCGGCGACGAGATTGACCGGGCCCATGCCGTCGCGCTCGCGCACCAGGCGCTGGAGGCGCGCCTCGGCCTCGGCCGCCGCCGCCAGCTCCTCGTCCTCCGCGATCCCGGCGGCGGCGAGAACGGCATCAGGCGCACAGCCAAGCCGCTCGGCGATGCGCTCGGCCACTATGCGGCGCGCGTACTCAGCCTGCTCGTGCCCGGCCTCGCAGCGCACCCGCTCCTCGCGGGACTGCGCCAGCACCGCATCTGCCGCCTTGCCCGCCTTCTCCGCCTCGGCGAGCTGCGTCTCGCCCGCGGCCAGCGCGTCGGCGGCGGCGCCGCGCCGCGCGGTCGAAGCGGCGATGGCCTCGGCCAAGC
>JASHRZ010000109.1 GCA_030037055.1 Alphaproteobacteria bacterium | reverse complement strand
TCGCCGCTGTGTAGGCGCCGATGGCATAGAGGTTGCCATGGGCAATGTTGAGGATGTTGAGCACGCCGAAGACGAGGGTCAGCCCGACCGCGACGATGAACAGCCACGAGGCGTCGATCAGCCCGTCAATGACGATGGTCGCGACAAGTTCCACGCGTCTGCTCGTCTGCTCGAGGGGCGAGGGCCTGGCGTCTCGTTGCCCCGGCGCTCCCTCTCCCATTGCGGGCTCGAGCCGCGAAGCGGATCGGCGACAAGGTGAGGGCCAACCGATGGCGATGCGCGCTCAAGCCGCCATGCCCTTCGCCCTTCCGTCGCTGCGCGACGGGAGCGAGCACATGCGGTTTCTCCCTCTCCGGCTCGGGGAGAGGGAGAGAGGGTCACTCGCATTTGGCCCCGGGGAAGCCTTTGGCGATCCATTCCTCGGCCTTCATGGTGGGGGGCGGGTTGACGCATTCGGCGGCGAAGCGCTCGATGTCGACGAGCCTCACCAGCTTCGTCTCTGCGTCCCATTGGGTCCGCCCGACCGCGTTCGATTGGATCGCCTGGTGTCCGTCGCCGAGCGCCATCTTGATGTGTCCCGAGGGCGCATCCCATTCGAGCCCGGTCATCGCCGCGACCAGCTCCTCGGTCGAAGGCTTCTTGCCGCCATTGGCCGCCATCGCCTTCTCGACCCCGGTCTTGATGCCCAGCAGCGCCTGGATCATGCGGTATTGCGGCTGCACGGGATATGTGCCGGGATAGGTCGTCTTATAGGCGTCGACATACCAGTCGTTGATCGCGCTCTTCTCGGCGAACTGGCCGTTCGAGCCGCGCGCGCCGATGATGACGCCGTCCGGCATCTTGTTGGCGAGCGGCTGCAGCACGTGGTCCGATGCGCTCAGCACCACGAGCCGGTCCTTGAACAAGCCGCGCGGCACCGCCTGCAGAACGAAGGCCTGCAGATCGCCACCCCATAGGCTCGAATAGACCAGGCTCGGCTTGTCCTGCAGCAAGGTCGAGATCTCCGTGCCGTACTGGCCAGCGCCGAATTTCGGCCACAGCTCCGTCTTGGCTTTCGCCCCGGGCTCGAGCTGCGCCAAGCTCGCCTTGAAATCCTTCCAGGAATCCTGGCCCCAGGCGTAATCCTGGTTGATCGCGCCGACATCGCTGACCTCGAGCTTGTGCTTGGCGAGGTAGCGCGCCATGGCGACATTGTCCATTGCGCCGTGGGCGGCGGTGCGGAAGACGTAATGGAACTTGTTCTCCTCGAAGATGCGTGGCGTGCCGCAATCGTAGAGGATCAGCAGCTTCTTTAGCTCCTCGGCCGCCGGCGCCACCGCCAGGCAATCGCCGGAGCTGACATAGCCCACGACCGCATCGACCTGGTCGCGCTCATAGGCGTTGCGCAGCTCCTGCACCTGCTTGGTGGCGCCGCCATTCTCGTCGATGACCACCGGCTCGATCTTGAGTCCGCCGAAACCGGGCTTGTCGTAGGGCTTGGGCAGGACGCCGCCCTTATTCATTGCCTCGACCACGATCTTGCCGCCGTTCCAAGCCGGCACGCCAAAGGATTCGGCCGCCGGTCCCGACAGGAAGGTGACCACCCCGATTTTGAAGCTGCCCTCCTCCGCGCCAGCTCCTGTGGGCGTCATCGCCGTCGCAACCGCGGCGGCGACAGCCAGCCGCAACGCGTTCCTGCAGTGATCCATGTCCGGTCCTCCCTGCCCTTCTCGTTAGCTGGACCGTGCCAGGCGTCGCCGGTCCCACGCGCCGGAACTGTGCCCGAATCCCCCCCGGGTGTCCATGTTCCCCGCGTCCGCGCTTGAGGGAAGAACGTCGACCGTGGGCCTGATCCGCACGACTGAGGGAACAATACCTGGAAGCTGCCAGCGTGCCGTCACCCGCGCCGTTAGGCCCTCCTCTGCGAAGGAGGTAAGCCGGCCGCGGAGCGGACGAGCCGATCAGTCGAAACCCTTGCGGCCACCTGTAAACCGCTTATCCGTCTCGCCGGTTACCCCCAATCGGATCGATTGCGGACATTCCGCTGGACGCGTCTTTGAGTGCGCGCTCTACCCGCACGTCGCCTCCCGGATCGCCCGCCAGACGCGCTCGGGCGTCGCCGGCATGTCGAGGTGGCGGATGCCGTAAGCGGCGAGCGCGTCGATGACGGCGTTCATCACCGAAGGCAGCGCGCCGGCGCAGCCGGCCTCGCCGCAGCCCTTGACGCCGAGCACGTTGCTCTTGGCCGGCACGGGGTGGCTGAGGAAGTCGAACATCGGCGCGTCGCCGGCGCGCGGCAGGGCGTAATCGATATAGCTGCCGCTGAGCAGCTGGCCCCCCTCGTCATAGACGGTGCGCTCCGTCAGCGCCTGGCCGATGCCCTGCACGATGCCGCCATGGGCCTGGCCTTCGGCGAGCAGCGGATTCAGCAAAGTGCCGAAATCGTTGACCATGGCGTAGCGCACGACGGCGACGGCGCCGGTCTCGGGATCGATCTCGACCTCGGCGACGTGGCAGCCATTGGGAAAGGCCGAGGGCGGCGAATTGGTCGCGAGCGCGACATCGAGCGATTGCGGCAGCTCGGCCGGCAGCTTCAGCCCCGCGCGCAGCTTCTGCGCCAGCTCCAAGAGGCCGATCGACCGGTCGGTGCCGGCGATGGTGAAGCGGCCGCGGCCGAACTCGATATCGGCGGCGGCCGCCTCGAGCACGATGCCCGCGATCTCCTTGCCGCGCTGGATCACCTGATGGCTCGCCTCGACCAGCGCCGAGCCGCTCGCCATCGCCGTGCGCGAGCCGCCAGTGCCGCCGCCGACCACCAGTTGGTCGCTGTCGCCTTGCAGCAAGCGAAGGCGCTCGAAGGGAATGCCGAGCCGGTCGACGACCACCTGCGCCAAGGGCGAGCCGTGGCCCTGCCCGTAATCGAGCGTCCCGGTGATCATCGTCACCGTGCCGTCCGCCTCGAAGCGCAGGCCGCCCATCTCCTTGCCGGGCGGCGCCGTCACTTCGAGATAGGAGCCGATGCCGCGGCCGCGCAGCTTGCCGCGCACGCGGCTCTCCGCCTTGCGCCGGTCGAAGCCGCGCCAATCGGCGAGCGCCAGCGCCTTGTCGAGGACGGCGGTGAACTCGCCGCTGTCATAGAGCATGGCCGAGGGCGCCTTGTACGGCATTGCCTCGGGCTTGATATGGTTGCGCCGGCGCAGCTCGATGCGGTCCATGCCAAGCTCGGCGGCGGCGGTGTCGATGAGCCGCTCCATATAATAGTTGCCTTCGGGCCGCCCGGCGCCGCGATAGGCGCCGGTGGGCGTGGTGTTGGTGAGCACGCCCTTGCTCGAGACCTCGACCAGCGGCGTCTTGTAGACGCTCACCACGTTCTTCACCGCGTTGATGGTGAAGGGCAGTGCCGCCACCGAGAAGGCGCCGGCATTGCCGTAGCCGGTGAGCCGCACGGCGAGGAAATTTCCCTCGCCATCGAGCGCCAGCTCCGCCTCCATCTCGTGATCGCGGCCGTGATGATCGCTGAGAAAGCTCTCCGAGCGCTCGTCGGTCCATTTCACCGGCCGCCCGAGCGCGCGGGCCGCATGCAGCAGGCAGACATATTCCGGAAAGACCGACGCCTTCATGCCGAAGGAGCCCCCGACATTGCCGGCCAGCACATGCACCTTCTCCGGCGGCGTGCCGAGAATGTCCTTGAGCGCCTGGCGCATGCCGAAGACGCCCTGGCAGCCGAGATGCAAGGTGAAACGCCCCTGCTCCGCCTCGTACTGCGCCACCGCCGAGCGCGGCTCGAGCGGGTTGACGACGATGCGGTTGCTGGCAAGCCTGAGCCGCGTGACATGCGCCGCCGTGGCGAAGGCGGCGTCCACCGCCTTGCTGTCGCCATAGTGGTAGTCGAGCGCGATGTTGCCGGGCGCCTCGGCATGGAGAAGCGGCGCCTCCGGCGCAAGTGCGGCCGCGGGCGTGGTGACCACCGGCAGCGACTCGATGTCGAGCGTCACCGTCTC
>JASHRZ010000108.1 GCA_030037055.1 Alphaproteobacteria bacterium | reverse complement strand
GGCCGTGCGATACAATCCCGAGACTAGAGAGCGGTCGCTCGACGCGCTGCGCTGGGGTCTCGCGCCGCGTTGGGCGAAGGACCTGTCGTTCGGCGCACGCTGCATCAATGCCCGAGCGGAGACGGTGGCAACCGCGCCGGCTTTCCGCGACGCCTTCAAGAGCCGGCGCTGCCTCATCCCGGCCAGCGGATTCTATGAGTGGCAGAAGACAGGCGCGACGAAGACGCCTTTTGCGATCGTGCCCCAGCACGAGCCGCTCTTTGCCTTCGCCGGATTATGGGAGAACTGGCGCGACCGCGCAGCCGGCGAGAGCGCCGAATGGATCCGCACCTGCGCCATCATCACCGGCGAGCCCAACGAGCGAGTGCTGGCCATTCACAACCGCATGCCGGTGATCCTGCCGCCAGCGGCGTGGGCGGCATGGCTCGGCGAGGAGGCGGCCGGCAAAGACGATCTGCTGGCCCTTTTGCGCCCCTACCCAACGGAGAACATGCGCGTTTTTCCCATCAGCACGCGCGTCAACAGCCCGAAGAACGACGCGCCGGATCTGCTGGAGGCGGTCGGCGCATAGGAGCCTCGGCGTCCGCATCTGCTTCAGCGATAGACCACCGCGCCGAACATCATGTCGACTGTAGCGCCATCCGATGCGAGCCGCATCTGGATGGCCGCGAAGCGGAGGTGGTGCTTCTCGCGCCAGGCCGTCGTGCCATAGATGCCCAGCGCCGCGCGATGGTCGACGACATGATTGAAGACCAGGGTCACAGCCTTGCGGAAGACATCAGTCGAGGCTGTTCGGGGCAGGCCTCGTCATACTCCTTTACGAGGCCGTTGATGATCAGCCGCACGCAAGTGACATCCCAGTTCGCCCGCCCGAGCGCTTAACGTCAGCGACGATATTGAGAGCCGCGCGGAAGGCTTGGAAGAGTTCGGGCGCCAATCGCCCCTTGTCGTAGAGCGCCTTGAAGCCCAGCGGACCGCGGTCGGCGATCAGTGTGACGGCGCTTGCCGCGGCTATGCCAGCGCGCACCGCCATTCCCGCTTCAAAAAAGCGCGCGTCGCCCTTACAAAGAGCCCGCATCAGCAGCGTCGGCGTCAACCGCCCCGTGGCGTGGAGGCGCCGCGCCAGCGCCTCGGGGTCGAACGCACGCGGCATCGATGCAAGGTCGCGCATGAACGCGCGCTCGCCGGCCTGGCCCACAAGCTCGTCGGCAAAATCGCTGGGAAGTGCGTGCTTCTCGATGGGCGCCTGGCAATCTTAACTCGGATGGAGTGGTCCGGTCCGGTCGGTCCGCAGCAGATCCACAAGCATGACGCAGGCCAGCACCTGCCCCAAAGTCGAGGGGGTCGACGTCGCGCCGGGCGGGCCGCCGCATGGTCGACGCATCATCGCTAACCAGAACGACCGCCATGCGAGTAGGGCCTTCGCTCGAGATGAGCAAGCTCGCCCATTTGGCTCATCCTCGCTTTATGCCGCATGAAGAGCAGCCGCGGTGCGCGCGCACGAGAGGCTGGCAAACGAGCAAAAATTGCTTTGCATTTTATGTGAATATGGGGCGGGTTCGACACACCGTTTAACGAATTGCAAGCGATCTGCGCTCAGCCTTTGACAGTGGCACAAGTGTGGGAGGGGATCATGCTTCGCTACGACGTCCTCACGTGCAAAAACGGCCGCTGGACAGCGGACGGTATCCTGGACACCCGGAATGCGGCGGTCGAGCACGCGCAAGCGCTGGCCAATCGGAATTACCTGATCTCGGCCGTGCGCGTGATGGCGCTCGAAGATGATACGAAGGGTTTTAAGGAACAAATCGTCTACAATCGCATAGTCGCGAAAGTGACCTGCGCCGGATCCACGCCGCCAACAGTCGAAGGCCGGCGGCAGACAATCGGCAAGCCGACGGCTAAGCGGAAGACGTCTTCCGGCATGCGCGCGCGTATTGTCGTCATCATGCTCGTCATCGCATGCGCAGCCGTAGTGGGCTACGTGCTCGCGCCGCAGAAGCCGTGGGTCTTCGATACCCCCGATGCACGGAAGCCGCATCTGCTGCGTAACCCCTTTACCGGCGAGTACTCCTAGCTACTTCTCGGCGCAAAATTGCACGGAGCTAGTTCGTCGGCATGTGGGGGTGTCGACGCGGAAAGCTGCAAGGGCAGACGTGATGCGGCAGTTGAGCGTGCGGCGCGAGCGGGTCGACGAGGTACGCCACTGGCTGCGCAATTATCTGGAGCTGAAGCAGGCGATCGAGGCGATCTGCGAGCTCAATCACGATTTGCTGCGCCCCGATCGGGCGGCGGCGAAGGCGCGGAGCAAGCCGCATGATTGAGAAGCGGCGGGCACAGCTCAGTTTCGGCGACGGCCTGATCGCCGAGGAAGTGAGCGAGCTGCGCGAGGCGTGGATGCGGCACGCCGACGCGGTGTTGTCGGACGAGCAGATGGTCGCTGCCGTCTACGAAGCCCTGGCGAAGTGGCATCCCCAAAGCCGCAGCCGCGGTCGGCTTGGCACACCGGCCGAGGTGGTGTTGCGATTCCTGATCCCTGAAGCGCGTTCGGAATTGGAGCTATGCCACTCTCGAACGAGAGGT